>CAZMNL010000176.1:0-6477 GCA_964567525.1 uncultured Anaerolineaceae bacterium | reverse complement strand
GCGGCGGCGGCGAGTCTGGACGCATAGTACGTTAACAAAGGGACATACGGTGTACGAGCTGGCTCCCGGTGTTTTTGTTGAGACAGGTTTTCGGCATATCAACGTTGGGGCGATTCTGACCGGCGAGGGATTTGTGCTGATTGATACTCCCCCGTTTCCTGAAGATGCCCGGCGCTGGCGATCCCAGCTAGCAGCCATTGCCAACCAGCCGATTCTGGCGATTGTCAACACCGATGGACACTGTGATCGCATCCTCGGTAACTGTTGGTTTCCCCAGACCGCCATCATCGCCCAGGAAGATACCATCGACGATATCAAAAACCTGCCCGGTAACTTTGTCGGTGCTGCCGTTGAGCGCCTGACGCGCTTCCCTTTTGAACGTGACGCTTTTTCCGGCGCGTATGTGCGCGTCCCTGATATTGGTTTTTCTCAGCGGATGCAGTTGCGGTTTGGCAACTGTGTGATTCCGTTGTTGTCAAAGCCGGGGCCAATGGCGGGCAGCCTGTGGGTATATCTGCCCGACGAACAAATCCTCTTTGCGGGTGACAGCGTGATTGTCAACCAGCACCCTTACCTATCGAACCCATCAACCAAGCTGTGGCTAGAGCATCTCACCGGAATGCGTCGCTCGCGTTTCCTGGCAAAATGGATCGTGCCTGGGCGTGGACCGGTAGTCGATAAAAACGCGACCGAGCCGCTGTCCAATTATCTGCGGCTGGCTCGCCGCCGGGTGCAGAGTCTCTATCGCGCCGGTCGCCCACGCGCCGATACAGCCATGCTCATCCCTGATCTGTTGGATTTGTTTCCCTATGAGCAGGCCAATCTGGAAGAAGTGCAGCGCCGTATCAAAGCCGGCCTGGACCGCATCTATGACGAGTTCAAGGCGGCTGACAGCGACCTGGAAAGCTAAAGCGGCTGCATACCTTTCGAGTTTGATAGTATATCGCTGTGAAAACTAAAATCTGCCTTAATATATTTCACTATTTGATTAGTCTAAGGTATAATACCCGTAGGCTTGCGGTATAATCGGTCAAATGGCCTACAACCGATCCTCAAATAGTGGATTATAAGGCAGATCAGGATGCAGATATCGATCCTTTTTGTAGAAGACAACCAGGACTTGCGCGAAAATGCGGCCATGATCCTGAATCTAGAAGGTTATGATGTTCGCATCGCGCGTGATGGACAGGAAGCGCTGTCAATCCTGGATACGGGGTTTTCCCCGGCGTTGATTGTCAGCGACATCATGATGCCGCGTATGGATGGCTACGAGTTTTTTCAGGCGGTGCGCCAGCGCCACCACCTCAAGGCCGTGCCGTTTATCTTCCTGACCGCGCTGGGGTCTCGCCGGGATGTTTCGGTCGGTAAAATGCTCGGCGCAGATGATTACCTGGTTAAACCCTTCGAGCCGGAAGAATTCCTGATCGCCATTCAAAATAAGCTACAACGTACCGCTGAAATCCGCGCCGAGGTGGTTGAACAACTCGACGATGCCCGCCGCCAGCTTGTGCAGTTGCTCTCGCATGAACTCCGCACGCCGCTGACCTATGTCACCGGCGGGTTTGCGCTGCTGGCCGAAGAGCTGGAACGGCTGCAACAGAACGCACTGCCGGAGGATATCCGCATCAGCCTTGACCTGATTCAAAGCGGCACGCAGCGGCTTAACCGCCTGGCCGAGCCGATGGTGTTGTATTCACAACTGGTGAGCGGGTTTATCCCGCGCCGGTTGGAAGCCTCCGGCGAGCCGCTGGAAATCGAATACCTGATCAGCAATGCCCAGGCGGAAATTCTGAGTCTGGCGCAAGAACGCGATATCACGTTTCACCAGACCCAAAGCGCTTTGGGGCCAGTGGCCGCTGTGGGAGTACATGATCTGCTCGTGACCGCGCTCAGCGAAGTGCTGCGCAACGCGATTACCTATTCACCGGTTGGCAGCGCCGTTGAGATTATGCTCACGCGTGATGGCGACTGGGGAGTCATTACGGTTGCAGATCGCGGGCGGGGCATTAATCCGGATGACCAGCGGTTTATCTGGGACGTGATGATCCAATCCGACCGCGAGCGTAACGAACAGCAAGGGGCGGGTATGGGGCTGCCGCTGACGAAAGGCATTATCGCGGCGCATGGCGGGGATGTGGAACTGTACAGCGTTCCTGATGAGGGCACTACGGTGACGCTGCGCCTGCCACTGGTTGCCACACCAAAGGTCGTGTCTTAGCCCGCCGGGCAGACTCTAAAAGCCGAGGGTTGCGCCGCCATCGATCAGGATCGTCTGTCCCCGGATCATGAAGGCGTGCGGCGAGCATAGAAACAACACCACATTCGCCACGTCATCCGGGGTGAGCACCTGCCCGGCGGGGGTGCGTTCCAGCGCGTAGGCGAAAATTTCTTCGAAGCGCTCGCGCATCTGCGGAAAATGTTTTAAGGCGTCCGTGCGCACTATCCCGGCGGAGACGGCATTCACCACGATGCGCCTGGACGCAAGCTCCACCGCCAGGTACCGGGTCACGGCTTCCAGCGCGGCCTTTGACGCGCCCACCACCACGTATTCCGGCAGCACACGCTGCGCGCCCACACTGGAAATATTCACAATTGCCCCGCCCCCGCGCGCCTCCATCATCGGGGCGGCCCGCTGCGCCAGGAACAACGCCGCACGCGCGTTGATGTTCAGCGTCCAGTCCCACCCCTTGATACGCTGCTCCATCACCGGGCGGTTGTAGCCGGATGCGGCATTATGCACGAGAATATCCAGCCCGCCGAACACGTCGCCAGCAGCGTCAACCAGCCGTTCAATGTCTTCCATACTGCCCACATCGGCGCGGACGATGTGCGCGTGACGCCCCAACGCGCGGATATCGTGCGCGGTTTCGTCGGCGGCATCGCGGTTGCGGAAATAGTTGATCACCAGGTCCGCACCTTCGGCGGCCAGTCGCAGCGCAATCGTGCGCCCGATTCCGCGACCGCTGCCCGTCACCAGGGCGACCTTGCCCTCAAACCGTCCGGTTGGCTCCAATGTCTCATCCCCCTTTGAGCGCATCCTGTTTTGGTGCGCTGCACTTCTACAACGATTCGATGGTCAACTCGTCCAGCGCCAGCCATTGCGGGGTATCCGTTGCCAGTACCCCGAAGCGGAAGTTTCCCTGTGGCGTCACCACCGCGTATTGATTGTCCATCCAGGCGATGAACCCCAGCGGGCCGCGCGGCGCGTAGGGTGCGCGGTGAATCACGCGGTCATCCACCGAGAAGATCACCGCGCCGGGCAGCCACTCCAGCGTGTAGGTGTGCGGCTCGCCCAGGTCAACCGGCAGCAAGGCTTCGGACGCCCCAATTGCGCGCTGCCCGACCGGCCACAGCGCGCGGTATACGGCGGGAATGCGCATCAACAGGAATCCAGGCGGCGCAAACGGGGCCAGCAGCCAGAACAGCGGGCGTGTGGCGTCCAGCGTCGCGGCTTTCCACCCGTGACCGGGTACGCCTTTCGCCAGCGCCATGTTATTTGGCGGCGAACCGAAGAAAAACCACACCGCGCGCGGCAGGCGTGGCAACTGCGCGCCGACCGGCACAAACGGCTGGTTCCAGAATCCAAAACCGGCAGTGCCTTTGAGAGTATCCTGGCTGTGAGAGGCCCAGGCGCAGGCGGTCATGCGCAGCGGCGGCTGCCAGGGATAATCACGCCGCGCCCGCCCGTGATAGTCGGTGATCTGCGCGTTGCTGTACTGTTGTGCGGTGGCGGAGGGCAGGGCGAAACGCACGCGGCCATCGCCGTATTGCACATTCCCCGTCCCGACTGCCCAGGGCGTCCAATAGGCGTCCAGTGCGGAGGCCGTGAAATCGTCTGCCATCCGCACCATCACGCGCTTTTAGCTCTCACCGGCAGCTTGCAGATGTTCCCACAGCGCCACGCGGAAGGCGTCGGTTTGCTCGCGGTGGACCGGGTGGCCGCAGTCGAACATCAGCAGGCGGCCCTGCGTGATGCGCTCGACCAGTGCCCGGCCCAGCGCTTCGGGGTTGAGCGTGTCCTGCCGTCCCAGCATCAACAGGAACGGGCAGGTGATTTTATGCGCCTGCGACAGGCTCACGTCGCCGCCGCTGTCGATGATCTGTTTCATGGCAGTCACCCAGCCCAGCACCATCTGGTCGATGTGCTCCGCGCCGTGCAGCGCGCGTACATCGTCCTCAACCCAGGTCGCGGGCCAGTTCTGCTGGACGCGCGCGCGTAACGCCGGGGTGAAAGACCCGACCGCCCCCCACGCCGCGACGGACTGCACCAGGTCCGGGCGGATGATCGGCAGCAGGATCGCTACTTCGCCGCCGTCGCTGTAACCGACAATATGCGCACGCTTGACGCCCAGCGCATCCAGCCACGCGGCCATGTCTTCGGCATCGCGCAGGTAAAAATCGCGCGTATACTGGCGCGGTTTGGGGCCGGATTTACCGTACCCGCGCCGCGTGGGAGCCAGCACGCGGTAATGCGATTGCAGCCATTCGATCTCCGGTGTGAATTCGTAATCCCACGCGCCCAGCCAACCATGAATCAGCACCACGACCGGCTTACCGTCGCCGCCCGTATCGCCGTAATCAATCACCGCGCCGTTGACTTCAACCTGTGGCATTTAGCTCTCCTCGTTTGTGTCTTGCCCCAATAGTTGTTTGAATGCGGGACGCAAATCGTCACACTCGCGGCATTGAATGGCGTGGATACCAAGCTGCTGCGCGCCGCGCACGTTGGACAGCGCATCATCCACAAAGATCGCTTCTTGCGGCGCGACGCCGAGCGTTTGCAGCGCCACGCGAAACGCCGTAGGATCAGGTTTCATCACGCCGATCTCCGCCGAGATCAGGATATGGTCGAACAGGTCATCCAGCTTCAACTCGCGCAGCCGGTCGCGCAGTTTGATCGACTCGTTGCTCAGCAGCGCCACCGGGTACCCCTGTTCGCGCAGTTCGCGGATCAGCGTTACCAGCCGGTAGTTGATGCGGTCCCCGCTGAAGTAATCGCGGCGCAGTTCGTCGATTTCATCTTTGCGCATATACAGCATTTCGGCCACACCTTCCCAATAGGATTGGTACGTGATGCGGCCTAGCTGCGTCTGAATCCAGATATCACTGTGGTGAACGGCACGCTCGACACTGCCCACCGGCAAACCGAGGCGTTCGTCCCAGGCATGGCGCGGGCTGTGGTCTTCCGTCCGCACAATAACACCACCAAAGTCAAAGATCAACGCTTTAATCATGGCCTGTTTTGTGTTAAATTCTCTCTAAATTCGGCACAAGATAACATAACCCTAAGCATAGCGAACCCGGACAGTAATTACCAGTCAGTTTGTACCGGGTCTTGAGAGCGAGGCGTCGTGACCACGACATCTTCATCGCCGAAGCCCCAACGGCACACCCTGCGCTTCTATGAGCGCTGGTGGATTCTGGCGAATGCCATGACCGATGGCCTGCTGCAACACCTGTGGTGGGCGATTGACCGTTTTTCCAAGCACGGCACGCGCGAGTCGGCGGCGCTCTCATACTACGCGATCTTCTCGCTGTTTCCGCTGGCGCTGCTGCTGATCGTGGGCGTGGGCACGGTGCTGGGTCCTGCCGCGGCCAAGAACCAGATCGACGGCGTGCTGCGCATCTTCCTGCCCGCCTCGACCGCGAACTTTTTGCAGGACAGTCTCGCGCAGACGCTTGAACGGCGCGGCTCTTACGGGTTAGTCGCCGGGATCAGCCTGTTGTGGTCGTCGCTGGGGTTCTTCTCAAACCTGTCGTCGGCGCTGTCGCGCACGTTCCGCGATGAAGAGGGGCGCATCGAAGGGTACAGCACGATCATTTCGCGTCTGTACGGCATCAGCATGATGACCGCCTTAGGGATACTGCTGATCGCGTCATTGGCGACGACGGTTGTGTTCAACCTGATCGATCTGGTGGTTTTTTACCAGACGACTTCCTGGCTGACCACCGGCGCGCTGATTGTGCCGCTGAGTCTCAGCGTGGCGATCTTTGCCTTCCTGTACCGCTTCATCCCGCGCCGCCGCGTGCGTTGGGATGCGATCTGGGTGGCGGCGTTCCTGGGCGGCGGAGCCTGGGAACTCGGTAAACGCTTCTTTACGTGGTATCTCGACAATGTAGCGGCCTACAGCCTGGTTTACGGTTCGGTGGCGACCGTGATTGTCATGATGTTGTGGGTTTACCTGACCGGGATTATCATCCTGCTGGGCGCGGAAATCTGCGTCGCGCTCGATGACTGGATGAGCAAGCGGTCGGTGGAAGACCTGCGAGTCTCCTACACCGACCGCTCCAACGACGTGGGTTAGCGTTCCAGCACGTAGACCAGTCCGCACTGCTGTGCGTTGAACGGCGCGTTGACATACGCATTATAGCGCCCGCAGATCATCAGCCCCGCCTGTTCGAACAGCGTTTTCATATTTTAATGGGGTGTGGCTACTTTGCATTTTGGAAGGCTCAAGTATAGATCGGGTGCAAATG
>CAZMNL010000175.1:3838-6484 GCA_964567525.1 uncultured Anaerolineaceae bacterium | reverse complement strand
GCGGCGAGGAAAAGGTGCTGCTGAAAGTCGCGCATAACGACTGTCAGGACCAACTGCGCCTGGAAGCTCGCACGATGGTTGAACTGCGCAAGAAGACGCAGCACCCCATGCTGCCGGTGCTGCTGCCCGCTTACCAGCAGGCCGACTCAGAACAACGCCCCTATGGTAAGACCATGTTCGGGGGCGAAACCAAGTATTACACCGTCTTTGAATATACCGAAGGTGAATTTCTGCACAATATGCTGCTGAAGAATCCGCAGCCCTGGTACCAGCACTCCGCGTGGATGGCGATCATGATGGCGGATGCCCTGGCGTTTTTGCACATCCAGGCCAACCGGCTGCATCTCAACCTGAACCCGGACGCGATCTACGTGCGCATGGACAAAGCGAACGTCCCGCGCCCGCTGCTGCTGGACCTGGGGCTGCTCAGCGATCAGAGCCAGGTGGACTCGGCCTGGGTGCAGCGCTATGCAGTGCCCGCGTATACCCCGCCGGAAGTCTTCACCCGCGAATATCCCGTCGGGCACGCCTCGGATGTGTACGGGCTGGGCCTGCTGCTCTACGAGATGCTGGCGGGACAACCAGCGTTTAAGTCCGCCCAGCGGCGGGATGCCGACGTGCGCCACGAGGTGATGACTCGCCCGCCCGAACCGCTGACACGTACTGATCTGTCGAAAGAGATTCTCGAAATCGTGCAGCAGGCGCTGCACCCGAACCCGCAGTATCGCCAGCAGGATGTGCGCGTGTTTGCCAAGCTGCTGCGCACCAAGTTCGGCGAAGTCCCGGCGGAGAAAACGCGCAACTGGAACCGGCGCTTGATGACGGTGGCGGTGTTTGCCGCGCTGCTGACGACCGTCTGGATCATGCTGGCGGCGCTGATCGGGTAAAGAACAACGTCAGGCTACAGGCATTTAAGGTTAACCGGGCCGCGCGCCCGGTTTTTTTGTGCTATGCTGAGGGGCAAAATCGGGGCATAGACAAACGGAGCGAACGAAATGCGGAAAAACCATTTAGCAGTGCTTCTCTCGATAGTCTGTCTGACAGTTCTTTTAGCGATAAATCCTATTGCAACGGCGCAAGACCCGTCATTCAAAACCCCGGAAGAAGTCATTACGTTCTATCTGCAAGCGGTGGTCGAAGGTGACGTTATCAAAATCATGCAGGCCAGCGCGGTTAATGAGATGAGCGAAAACTTCAGATTCGATCTTTATACTGACCGATTGCAGATACTGACGCCTCACGCCCCGGCACCGTCTGACTATCCGTTTTACGCGGAGATAAACAAAGCGCAGTTTTCCTGGCAAATCCTTAACCAGGCGAGGAATCTGGCTTACGGTTTGCTATCCACCGAAAAAGCAATGCTCGACGGTCAGACTGTTATCATCGATTCGGAAGGAACTGCCAGGTTCATTGAAGAGGTGGACCCTGAAGGACTTGCCGCGCTACAGGTTATGAAGACGGGTGTTCCCAATCCCGATCTTATGTACTCTGAACGCAATCAGGAAAATTCGAACAGTATAGCCGAGGTCTACGGGGCCGACGAACTCACTGAACGGGTGGTCCTGTTTATGTTCAAAGGGGATACCTATTACGTGGGCTTCACGCTGCTTCGCTACGGAGAAGACTGGAAAATCAACAATGCAACCTCTCCAATAGGCGGCACCAGCCCATTGGGAGCGCCCCAGAAAATAACAGCGGAAGAATTCGAAGCGTTGATCAGCGGCAATTGATGTCATCTGGAATGCAAAAGCCCGATGCAGAGAAAAATCACCCACTGCTAGATCGATCACGATCCTGTGCAGTGGGTGATCTTCGTTGTTGAAAACAGCCTACTACCGGTGAGCGGTTACACGAAGCGCTGCGAGCCGGATTGATCACCATCCCGCAGGCTGATGATCGCGCCGATCAGGTCCATGCTGAGTTCGTCACAGGTGGCGGCGAGCCGGTCCACGTTGGGTTTGATCCCTTCGAGGTAGCGTGCCATCGCCAGGTTGCCCACCATGCCAAAGAACGCCGTTGCCTTAAGCACCGCGATAGCGACTTCAAGCGCCTTGCTCACGCCTTGCAGGGTATCCGATGCCGTATTAAAACCGTCGGCCATCCGCTGTACGGCTTCATAATCCATTGAGACTTCGGCCATTATTGCCTCCTTAAATCATCCGTTTTAAGAAACGGCCCCTAAGCAGTGCGGCTTAGAAGATCGAGTCGAAAACGTCCATAACGCCGCCCACCACGTTGAAGACGTCGTTATCGGCTTGTTGAACGATGTTCATGGCGATGTTGATGCCGCTGCCGAAGCCCATCACGGATGCGATCAGGGCCATCACTTCCGGGATCAGGCGTGTTTCCACTTCCTGGATGAAGGCGTCCGCCCCCATACCGATCCACGCGCCGCCCATGATCGGCTGCATACCGTTGCGGACCTGGCCCATCATGTCTTCAACCATGTTGGCCTGTTGGGTCACCTGGCGGATGACATCTTCGACTTCACCAACTACACAAGAAAAGAGCGACATGATTTACCTCCCCGTTACTTGAAGCGGCTCGCGGCTTCGGTGTCGCCGTCGCGCAGATCCACCAATGCCCCGTAAACGTCGTAGGACATTTCTTCGAGTTTGTCTTGCAGCGCGGCGATGCGCGTGTTCA
>CAZMNL010000175.1:0-3828 GCA_964567525.1 uncultured Anaerolineaceae bacterium | reverse complement strand
GATTGCTGCGGAGGGCATCGGCCATCGCCTGCCCGCCACGACCGAGCAGCGCGCCATCATCCAGGCGGTTGGCGATATCCTGCATTGCGCGGATCAGGTCATCGAGATGCTGTGACCCTTCTTTAAAAAGCCGCGCCATGTCTTCCATCATGTCAAAATCCATCTGTACGTCAGTCATTGTGTTCTCCTGACTGGTAGGTATGCGCTGGTAGGCTACCGTACCCCATTAGACTTTATGAAACTGGCTGCTGGCTTCTTGTTCCGCTTGCGAGAGAATGTTGGAAACTTGCTTGGTGGCCTGTCCAGCGTCTTCGAGCGCCTGGGAAAGACGCTGCATACCGGGGAAGACCAGGTCGTGCATTTCCGCGTAGAACGCTTCCGCCCCACGCCCAATCCAGCCGCCGCCTTGCAGTTCATCGACCAGGCTTTGAATCTTGCTGGTCAGGTCGGCGATACCGGATGCTTCCTGCATGAACTGATTGGCGATATTGCCCAGTTCATCATAGTCACATTGAATTTTATGGCCAAACGCCATGTTAACCTCCTAGGCTCGAAACCCCTTGTTGATGAGAAGGTCTGGTAGGTGGGGCGTCAAAAGCCCCGCAACTGTGCATCTTTGCTGTGGGCCAACCTCCTTGACTGCTGAAACGCGGGCGATGGTTTATCGAGCACGAACGAGGAATAAAATATCCGGTAGTCTAACTAATTGTCAGTGTAGGCGGCAGAGAATCGTTTGTCAAGCATTCCAGGCACTCATTGCATAAAAAATTTTATGCAATCAAATAAAAAACTTCTAAATGGCTATGAGACGTGCCCCAACATGACCATGTGACAGTGCCTATCGCCGGGGCAAGTGTGCTAAATTAAATGATAGAAGTTATAAAAATTCGCCAGGCGGGTTTATGTCCGCGTATTTTTCGGCTATACTGCGCGAGCACGCACGATCAATCAGAGATGGGCACTGGAACTGATGAGCATCCACGATCTTTCTGGACACACACTGGGGCAGTTTGAACTGCGTGAAATGTTGGGCGCTGGCGGCATGGGGGCGGTTTATCGCGCTTACCAGCTTGCTCTCAAGCGCGAAGTGGCGATCAAGATCATGCCGCCGGGACTGGCCAGCGATCCGGACTATATGGAACGCTTCACCCGCGAGGCCGAAACTGCCGCCGCGCTCGAACACCCCCACATCATCCCGGTCTATGACTATGGGGTGGAGCACGGGACCAGCTATATCGTTATGCGGCTGTTGACCGGCGGCACACTCGCCGACCGGATGCTGCGCCGCCATAAAGTGTCACTGGAACTGCCCTCGCTGGGCGAGGTGTCGGTGATCCTGAAACAGATCGCCGGGGCGTTCGATTATGCGCACGCCAAAGGCGTCATCCACCGCGACGTGAAGCCCAACAACATCATGTTCGACAATCACGGTAACGCCTTCCTGGTCGATTTCGGGATCGCCAAGCTGCTTGCCAACACCAGCGCGCTGACGGCGACCGGCGCGGTGCTGGGCACGCCGCTGTTTATGGCCCCGGAGCAGTGGCGCGCAGAAGCCGCGATCCCTGCCACCGACCAGTACGCGCTTGGCGTGACGGTCTACCAACTGCTGACCGGGGCCGCGCCATTCGAAGCGCCGACGCCCTTCGGCCTGATGCACAAACACCTTAACGAACTCGCCACGCCGCCGCACACCATGCGCCCGGAACTGCCCCCGGCGCTCTCTACCGTGCTGGAACGCGCGATGGCGAAGGACCCGGCGGCGCGCTTCCCGACTGTGACCGAGTTTGCGCGCGCATTTGAGGAAGGCAGTGCGGGCAATCCCGGCCAGGCCACCCAGTTTTTTACCGCGCCGGTAATGGCGATCACGCCCCCCGCAAAAACGGCCCGCCCACCGCGTGAGGAACGATCACGCGGCGGCGCGCAGTTTCGCAGCGGCGAGTTTATAGCGGTCCCGCGCGAGCAGATCGCCTCTGGTAAGCCCCGGCTGCGGCGTCCGGTGGTGCTGGGTGTGGTGGTCGGGCTTGTGGCGCTGCTGGCGGCGGCGGGCGTGTTATTGGCGCTGGTGCTTGGCGGCGGTGATAGTGACGACGGCGGCGGCGCGGCCTCCGGCGCAGACGCGAACGCCAGCGCGACGGCGGCAGCCCTGGCGATGGTCCCGACCGACGCGCAGGCCGGTTTACAGACCGCGACCGAGTCCGGCAAAGATAACGCCACGCCCACCACCACGCCCCCCCCCACGCAGCCGGTTATCCAACTGAGCACACCGGCGGGCGCGTCCACTGACTCCCCTGCCACGTCACCACCGGAGCCGACCGAGTCCCAACCGCTGACGCCCACGCCGTTTGAGACGGTCGCGCCGACCGCGACTCCGACGGAAACCATCACGCCCACCATCACACCCACCATCACACCCCCCGTCGCCGCCACCCTGAAGCCGACCGGCGCATCGGGGATTGTGCTGCTGTTGTCGGCAACTCCGGTGGCGACCGACACACCGCCGCCGACCGCGACTCATACGCCGACGGAGACTCCCACTATCCCAACGCTGACTCCGACTCTGACGGCGACCCTGACCCCGACGGAAACCATCACGCCTACATTGACTCCAACGGAAACCGTGACCGCGACCGCGACGGAAACCGCGACTCCCACCGATACGCCAACGTTGACTCCGACTCTGACGGCGACCCTGACGCCGACGGAAACCGCGACCGCGACCGCCACCCTGACCGAAACGCCGACCGCGACACCGACTGTGACCGCCACGCCGACGGCGAGTCCTACCGCGACACCGCAGGGGGGCGGGACCGGGCAGATCGCGTTTGTTTCCGAGCGCGACGGCAACCGCGAGATTTACCTGATGGACGCGGACGGTAGTAACCAGGCGCGTCTGACTTCCAATTACGGCGACGACTGGGACCCGGCATGGTCGCCGGACGGATCGCAAATCCTGTTTTATTCCAAGCGTGACGGTAACGCCGACCTGTACATCATGAACGCGGACGGGGCGGACGAGCGCAAAATCTCCGATTCGTCTTCGAATGAGTACCATCCCGACTGGTCGCCAGATGGATCGCAGATCGTGTTTTATTCCGACCGCAGCGGCAACGGCGAGATTTACGTGGCGGATCCCGACGGCAGCGACCTGGTGAACCTCACCAACCATCCGAGCGAGGACGGCGGGCCGGAGTGGTCGCCGGACGGATCGCAGATCGCCTTCAACAGTTCCCGCGATGGCAACTCCGAGATTTACGTGATGGATGTGGACGGCAGTAACCCGGTGCGCCTGACCAACCACGAAGGCGACGACAGCGCCCCGTCATGGTCGCCGGATGGATCACAGATTGCGTTTATGTCGCGCCGCGATGGAAACTGGGAAGTTTACGTCATGAATGCGGATGGCTCGGACCTGCGCAACTTCACGCAAGCATCCTCTAACGAATGGTGGCCGGAGTGGTCCGCTGACGGGATGTATATCACGATCAACAGCGACCGTGAAGGTATCGGCAGCGTGTATATCATGCGCGCGGATGGCAGCGGCAGCCCGGTGGCTCTGACCAGCGCGGCAGCCTGGGACGACAGCCCCGCGTGGCGGCCCGCTCCGTAACAGAACACGGTCGGGGAAACAACAACGGGGGCGGCCTCACATGCGAAGCCGCCCCCGTGCTGTTATGCGCGCGAGTATGTATAGCGCATCAGTCCTGGGGATCATCGCCGGGATCGTCGCCACCGTCGCCAGGATCGCTGCCGCTGTCGCCGGGATCGTCGCCACCGTCGCCGGGATCGTCGCCACCGTCGCCGGGATCGTCGCCACCGTCGCCGGGATCG
>CAZMNL010000174.1:0-6485 GCA_964567525.1 uncultured Anaerolineaceae bacterium | reverse complement strand
GTCTATCGTGCTCATCATGGTGCTCGCGCTGGCGATGCCCATGGCATCCACTGGCGCACAAGATAAGATCAAGGTCGATGTCTGGATCGCATTCCAGGACTATCGTCTGGACTGGGCGCAGGGTGTAGCTGCGGAGTTCAACGCGCTGTATCCGCAGTATGAAGTCAACCTCACCGGCGGTTATAGCTATGAAACGATGTTCGCCCAGGTGGCCGTAGCAGCCGAACAGGATGATCTTCCGGCGGTTGTACAGTACTTCGAAGCCGCCACACAAGACGCGCGCGACAGCGGACTGTTCAAGCCGATTGCGGAAGCGCTGGCTGGTCGTGACGAAATCAACGGGTTGCAGGTTGATCTCGAAGACTATGTCGCCCCGGTGATCGCTTACTATACGCTTGACGGTGAATTCACGTCCATGCCCTGGAACACATCCTCGGCAATCATGTTCTCGAACATGCGCTACCTGAACGCGGCGGGCTTTGATGAACCCCCCGCAACCTGGAACGACGTGATGGAAGTCTGCGAAGCGGTCATGGCGCTGGACGACGCGCCGGAATACTGCTTCACCTGGCCGAACCACGGCTGGTTCTTCGAACAATGGCTGGCCCAGCAGGACGCGGTGTTTGTGAACAACGAAAATGGCCGCGCCGACCGTGCGACCGAGGTTGCCTTCAACGGCGAAGCCGGTGTTGCCATCCTGCAATGGCTGGATGACATGTACAACGCGGGCTACCTGTACTACAGCGGCGCGCAGGGCGGCGAGTCCTGGTCCACCGTTGACCAGGCGTACTCCACCCAGCAGGTCGCTATGGCCGCCTACAGCAGCTCCGACACCACGCTCTACACCGAAATGGGTGAAGAAGCTGGCTTCGAAACTGTTGCTTCGTTCCTGCCCTACAACGACGAAACCGGCTGGACCGGCAACCTGATCGGTGGCGCGACGTTGTGGTTGGTCGATGGCCTCGCTCCTGAAGTTGAAGACGGCGCGCTGGCCTTCCTGCTGTACTTCACCAACACTGAGAACGCGGCCCGCTGGCACCAGGTTACGGGCTACATCGCCATCCGTGAAAGCTCCAACGAAATATTGGAAGCCGAAGGTTGGTTCGAAGAGAACCCGAACCAGACGATAGCGGCGCGTCAGCTTGCCGAAAGCACCATCACGCCCGCGACGAGCGGCGCGCTGGTCGGCGGCTTCCCGTCCATCCGTAATGAGGTCACGGCTGCGATTGACCGTGTTCTGCTGACCGATGAAGACCCGGCAGCGGTGCTGAACGCAGCGGCGGAGAGATCCAACGAGATCATTGAAGAATACAACCTGCTGAACGCGCCGTAACCCGACGCCTCCAGCCACGTTTATTCGGAGGGACGGCGCGTGCGTCGTCCCTCCGATTGGGTTCCGCTCTTGAAGTAGAAAGAAAATTACAATGATTATTTCTCCAGCGATCCTGCTGCTGATCGGAGCCGCAGTCGGGGCAGCTATACTGGGGTTTGTGTTCCATCGTGCGCGCGGCTGGGCGCTGGTTGGGGTGGCGCTCGGTGCGGTCGCCGGGGGATTGGGCGCAATACTGTTTTTAGCGCCCATAGATTATTGCACCTTCGAAACCGAGCGCGAATCGATGGATGCGACGTTCGGGTTTATCCTGGGTGCTGCCGGTATTCTGCTGGTTATAGCACCGTTTAGTTGGCTGGCGGGTAAGCTCTTGCGCGGTGAAAGCCTGGTTTCATCGACCGGACAGCCCACGCAAGGGACATTTAAACACTGGTGGATTGCCCTGCCGCTGCTGGCCCCTACGCTCACCATTCTGGCGGTCTTTCTGTACTATCCTTCGCTGGAAACTCTGCGGCTGTCAACGATGCTGTCGCGTTTGGGGGCACGACGCGAGATTTTTATTTGTGTCGATAATTTCACACGCCTGATTGATGATCCCAGTTACACGGACATCGTTGGCCGCACGCTATATATCTCGTTCTTCATTGTCGTGCTGAGCATGGGATTGTCCCTGTTGATCGCTACAATGGCGTATCTGCCAGTGAAGGGGGCTTCCATCTACCGGACTTTGCTAATCTGGCCGTATGCTATGTCCCCGGCAGTGGTAGGTATTATCTTCCTGCTGATGTTCAACCCTTCGGGCGGCATGTTCAATTACCTGACCGGTAACTGGTTCGGATTTAAGTTAGGTTGGCTCAACGATCCGAAAGTAGCCCCCTGGACGATCATCATTGCCAGTGTGTGGAAATCGATGGGGTTCAATATCCTGTTCTATATCGCCGGGCTGCAAAACGTACCCAAGGACTTGATCGAAGCCGCAGCGATTGACGGCGCGGGCGTGGTACGGCGTTTCTGGAAAGTTGTCTGGCCGCTGCTGTCGCCGACGACCTTTTTCCTGATCGTCACCAATCTCACCTATGCGTTCTTCGAAACCTACGCGACCATCGATTACCTGACACCCGGTGGCGGGCCGCTTCAGTCCACGACCACCATGATGTACCGCGTGATCCAACTGGGGTTCCACAATAACGATATGGGCAAGGCTGCCGCCCAGTCGATTGTGCTGTTCATGCTGGTCATTGGTCTGACTCTCGTGCTGTTCCGGACTGGCGGACGCCAGGTAACCTACGGGGTATAAGACGATGACAAGTATCTCACGCACTCAGGTAGGTGTTGCTCGCAGAAAAAAAATATGGCGCGTATTGCTGCCGAAACGATGGTATGCCCACATCATCCTGCTGCTGGCCTGTTTCCTTTCCGGCATCCCGCTGTTATATGCGCTGCTTGTCAGCACCCAGACTAACGCGGAAGTTTTCCGGTACCAGTTCACGCCGGGGTCGGGCTTGTTTGACAACTGGGATGTGGTGTTCTACGAACGCCATTTGCACACGTACATGATCAACAGCGTGATCATGACACTTGGTATCACTATCCTCAAGACAATCTTCTCGCTGCTCAGCGGGCTGGCGTTCGTATATTTCCGGTTTCCGGGAAAATGGATCGTGTTTGCCTTCGTGTTGATCACGCTCATGATGCCTACGGAAGTGCTGATCATTGCCCTGTTCCGCTTTATCAACGACCTGAACTGGCAAAACACCTACATGGCGCTGATCATACCATTCACGGCCAGCGCCACAGGCACATTCCTTTTCCGCCAGCATTTCGCCAGCATCCCGCCTGAACTGTCGGAAGCCGCCCAGCTAGACGGGGCGAACCCGTTGCAGTTTCTCTTCCGGGTGCTGGTGCCGATGAGCTGGAACACCATCGGGGCGCTGGCGGTGGTCCAGACTATTTACGCCTGGAACATGTACCTGTGGCCCAATATGATCATCTCCGACCCGGATATGCAGACTATCCAGACCGGGATCGGGACGCTGCGTCTCGGTGGTGGCGCGCTGCGCTTCGGTCCGTTGATGCTCGCCGCCGTGATCGTCAGTCTGCCGCCGGTGATTGTGTTCATTATGCTCCAGAAGCAGTTTATGAGCGGTTTCACTCTCACACGCGACAAATAGCGCACGTCCGGTAATTCATCCCGCGTGACCGCGTGAACTGTGTTCGCATCGGTCGCGCGGGATAGCGTGATTACCCTCCCAGATACGCTTTGCGCACTTCTTCGCTGCGGGCCAGCTCGTCGGCGGGACCCGAAAGGATGATGTTCCCGGTTTCGAGCACATGACCGCGATTCGCCAGCTTGAGCGCCATGTGTGCGTTTTGCTCGACCAGCAGAATTGTGGTTCCCGCTTCGTTGATCTCGCGCAGAATGGCGAAAATCTGCTGCACCAGGATCGGGGCCAACCCCATTGATGGCTCATCCAGCAGTATCAAGTTGCCGCCCGTGACTAGCGCACGCCCCACCGCCAGCATTTGCTGCTCGCCGCCGGAGAGTGTGTCCCCAAGCTGCCCCTTGCGCTCTTCGAGACGTGGGAAATACTGGTATACGCGCCGGATGCGGCGGGTGAGTTCTACGTTGTTGAGTTGAAAACCCGCCAGGCGCAGGTTTTCATACACGGTCAGGTTGCCGAAAATGCGGCGACCCTCCGGGACCAGCGCCATGCCCAGCTTCACCACGTCGTGCGCCAGCAAGGGCGTAATGTTGGTATCACGATAAACGACCTCGCCCGCCTTGATCGGTTGCAGCCCGGCAATGCTGTTCAGGATGGTGGACTTGCCCGCGCCATTCGCGCCAATCAGGGTGACGATCTCGCCTTCTTCGACATCAAAGGAAACACCATGCACTGCTTCGATATGACCGTAGGAAACGCGTAAATCGCGTACACTGAGCAGCATTAGAGTTCCTCCACTTGTTCACCCAGATAGGCTTCGATCACGCGTGGGTCGTTCTGGATTTCTGCCGGTGTCCCCTCGGCAATCGTGGCCCCGAAGTCAAGCACCTTGATGTGCTCGCAGATGCTCATCACCAGCCGCATCTGGTGTTCGATCAACCAGATCGTGAGTTTGAATTCGTCGCGTATCCAGTGGATGAACTCCATCAGTGCGCCGATTTCCTGCGGGTTCATGCCCGCTGCGGGTTCATCCAGCAGCAGCAGTTTAGGACGCGCGGCCATCGCGCGCACGATCTCGACGCGCCGCTGCTGCCCATACGGCAGGCTGGACGCCGGTTCGTGAGCGAACTGCTCCAGGTGAAACAGGCGCAGCAGGTCCATCGAATGTTCTTCGATCTCGCGTTCCTGCTGGCGATAGCGCGGCAGACGTAGAAAAGCTTCTGCGAGTGTGTAGTTGATCTGGCCGTGATGCGCCACCTTGACATTATCCAGCACCGTCATCTGGTTCCACAGCCGGATCGTCTGGAACGTGCGCGCCACGCCCAGCCCGTTGATCGCGTGCGGCGGCTTACCGACCAGTTCAGTATCCATAAACCGGATCGAACCTTCACTGGCGCGGTACGCCCCGGTGACGAGATTGAAGACGGTGGTCTTGCCCGCCCCGTTTGGACCGATCAACCCCAGCAGTTCGCCTTCCTTGATTTGCAGGTTGAAGTTATCTACGGCTTTGAGTCCGCCGAAGTAGTGCGAAAGTTGCTCAATCCGCAGCAGAGTCATCGGTGGCCTCCTCTTCGTCATGCATCAGCCCGCCAAGACTGAGGTTGATTTCACGGAAACCAAACAACCCCTGCGGGCGGAACAACATCAGCAAGATCAGGATCAACGGGATGACAACCCATTTCAACACGGCCAGCGGGCGGAACGCTTCGATCAGGATGGTGAACAGCACGGCGGCGATGATCGAACCGCTGATGCTGCCCATTCCGCCCAGGTACACCATGACCAGCGCCTCGGTCGATTTCAGGATACCGAACACGCCCGGATTCACATAAGCGAGCACGTGGGCAAACAAACCACCCGCCGCGCCCGCAATAAACGACGACACCATAAACGCGACCAGCTTGACACGCCTGGTGTTGATACCCATCAGTTCGGCGGCGATCTCGTCTTCACGGATGGCGATAATGCCCTTGCCAAACGTAGACGACACCAGGTTGTGAATCGCGATCAGCGAAAGGACCGTCATCACAAAAATCCAGGGCAGGTTGGTCCACAGCGGCACGCCGTTGAGTCCGCGCGGACCGCCGATAGCTTCAATATTGTTGATCACGCCCGTCACGATGAAGTTGACCGCCAGCGTGACAATCGCCAGGTAGTCGCCGCGTGTGCGGAACGACGGAAACGCGACCAGCAGCCCGGCGACCGCCGCCGCTGCACCGCCAGCCAGCAGCGCGATAAAAAAGCCAATCGTCAGACCGATGCCGGGCACATTCAGCACCGCGTCACCGAAGACGCTCTCGTCGATGAATAACCACATCGTCAGGATCGAAGAGACATAGGCCCCCACCGCCATGAATCCAGCATGACCAACGGAGAACTCGCCCATATAACCGTTCACCAGGTTCAGGCTGACGGCGAGCATCACGTTTACGCCCATGTAGATCAGCACCAATTCGCGGTAGTCGTTAAGTTCGCCCCATGTGTTGATCGCCCAGTAGAGCACGATCAGTTGCAGCGTCAGGCCGCCCCAGAACGGGAGCCACGACAGGATACGGTTGCTCAAGCTCTTGAGCAGCAGCGCCACCACAATAATCGGGATGACGTAGATCATCAGGTCATAGACGATTACATCGAAGAATACGTCGAAAAAGCCAGGGCTGCGCGGGTCCTGCGTGGTGAATGCCTTGCCGAATTCGATGATCAGCGCGTTCAGCGCATCCCATGACCGGCGCAGCGGCGCGTTGGTTGGATCGGTCGGCGCGGGGAAGAACGGAGCCAGAATGCCGCTAAAATCCAGGTCGGAGAACGGTTCCAGCAGCTTGGTCGCGCCGAACAACCCCGGCGGGCGACCGCGCCGTAACTCAAGTAGTCCGGCTAAAGGATTGCCGCCGTATTGTTCGAGTTTTGCTGCCGCCACCAATCCAAACAGAAACGCCAGCATCGGTGTGCCTGCCAACCAGCGCGCAAGCTGCGCCCCCAGCCAACCAAACGCC
>CAZMNL010000173.1:0-6550 GCA_964567525.1 uncultured Anaerolineaceae bacterium | reverse complement strand
CGACCGGATCGCCGATATCGACGAAAAGATCGCGCGCTATCTGGCGGACGGCGTGCGGATGGTATGGCTCATCCAACCGGCAGCCCAGACCGTCACGATCTACACGCCTGGCAGCAAGCAGTTGACGCGCCTCACCGCCGAGGACACGCTGACCGGCGGCGAAGTCGTGCCCGGCTTCGCGCTGGCGGTGGCGGACTTGTTCGGTAGCGCGTGAAAGCCTGTCAAAAAATCGCTTTTTGGGTTATAATATCAGAACGCATGTTCTCAACAGGTGACAATACCTTATGACCGATCAAATCTCCGACCGTGCAAACCTGGACCCCGATAACCTCGATGCGTGGTTCCCGCCGCCGTCCCAACCGTTGCACGCCGGGCAGCGGCTCGGCGTGGTTGTCGGCGGCTCACTGAGCAAGGGCCTGGATGTCAAGCTCGACCGCGAAACCGTCATCGAAGACCTTGCTGTCGGGCGTTATGTGGTGGTGCGCGGACAGCACAAACGCTTCTTCTGCATGATCACCGACGTGATGCTTGACGCCACCAACCCGGCGATCCGCAGTGACCCGCCGGACCTCGAAGACCCGTTCCTGCGCGAGATTTACAGCGGGACGGCGGCCTTCGGCACGGTACATGTCGCGCCGATGCTGGCGATTGACGACGACGAAGGCGAACCCAAGCCGGTCAAGACGATTCCGAGTCACTTCATGCCTGTCGAGATCGCTACCGCCACCGACGTGAACGACGTGTTCGGGGCCGAGGACGCCACACACTTCAACGTCGGCTCTCCGCTGGAACTCGAAGAGACGCAGATTAACCTGGACCTGCGGCGGCTGGTCGAGCGTTCGGTGGGTGTGTTCGGCAAGAGCGGCACGGGGAAAAGCTTCCTGACTCGTATCCTGCTCAGCGGCGTGATCAAAAACGATATCGCCGTGAACCTGATCTTTGACATGCACAACGATTATGGCTGGGCGGTCAAGGATGAGGGCGGCGCGCAGGCCAAGGGGTTGAAGCAGTTGTTCCCCTCGCGCGTGGCGATCTTCACGCTGGATGACGAAGCAACCCGGCGGCGCGGCGCACGCGCCGATCATATCGTAACCATCGCCTACAGCGACATCGAGCCGGAAGACCTCGCCATGCTCAAAACTACGATGGACCTCTCCGACGCGATGGTTGATGCGGCTTACGAACTGCACCGCGAATGGGGCGACGACTGGATGGCGCAGCTCATCGACGCGGACAAAGAGGAACTCGACGCCTTGCGCGAGACACTGGCGGCCAGTCCCGCCTCGGTGCTGGCCCTCAAGCGCCGCGTGCAGCGCTTCGAGCGCTTCGAATTCCTGACCCGCCAGCTGCTTGAGGACTCCGCCAAGCGCATTGTGGAGTTCATCAAGCAGCGAAAAAACGTGGTGTTGGAGTTCGGGAAATACGGTAACAACCTCGCCGCGTATATCCTGGTGGCGAACTACCTGACGCGGCGCATTCACGAGATGTATGTGCAGGAGGTCGAGAAGGCGCTCGGTGACGAGGCCCACGCGCCGCCGCAGTTGGTGATCACCATCGAGGAAGCCCACAAGTTCCTCGACCCACAGATCGCGCAGCAGACGATCTTCGGCATCATCGCGCGCGAACTGCGCAAATACAACGTCACGCTGTTGATCGTGGACCAGCGGCCCAGCGGTATCGACGAAGAGGTGATGAGCCAGATCGGGACGCGCGTCACCGCGCTGCTGGACAATGAGCGCGATATCGCCGCCGTGCTGACCGGCATCAGCGGCGCGGGCGGCTTACGCGAGGTGCTCGCGCGGCTGGATACCAAGCAGCAAGCGATCATCATCGGGCACGCGGTCCCGATGCCGGTGGTGGTCAAGACCCGCACCTATGATGCAGACTTCTACGACAGCATCACGGGCAATGGCGGCAGCGGAAAAGCGCCAGTGAACACCAAACCCTCGGATCGCGAGTCGCGGCGCATACGGTAGCGCGCAGTTGGTCATTTAGTAGGCGTATAAAAACAACACCGCAGTTTGAAACACTCATGTTGCCTTGAGAACTTTCGAAAACGCGGACTCATTTTTGCACGCCTACTATAGTCTAAAACACAGGCGTCACAGTCGCCGTTCGAGAAAGTTCTGCAACATGCGCGACCCGAACTGTGTCAGGATGCTTTCCGGGTGGAACTGCACGCCCACGACCGGGTAATCCTTGTGGCGTACCCCCATCACCTCGCCATCCTCGGTGAAGGCCGTCACCGTCAGGCAGTCCGGCAGCGGCTCCTCGACGATCAGGCTGTGGTAGCGTGTGGCCTGGAATGGATTTGGCACGCCGGTAAACAATGCGGTGTGTTTGTGATAGATCATGCTGGTTTTGCCGTGCATCAGGCGCGGGGCGCGCACCACCTTACCGCCGAACACCTGCCCAATGGACTGCTGCCCCAGACACACACCCAGGACCGGCGTGGTGGGTCCCAGTGCGCGGATCACGTCCATCGAGATACCGCCGTCATCGGGCGTGCCCGGCCCCGGCGAGATGACGATATGCGTGGGCCGCATCGCCTTCACATCCTCGACGGTGGCCTGGTCGTTGCGCACGACGCGCAGATCGGCCCCTAACTCGCCCATCAACTGTACGAGATTGTAGGTAAAACTGTCGTAGTTATCGATCACCAGGATCATCGCTGCACCTCTCGCTATCGCTCAGCAACCTAAACCAGACCCAACTCGGCGTGGTCCACTGCCACCGCCACCGCGCGGGCTTTGTTCACCGTCTCGTCGTATTCGCGCGCCGGGTCGCTGTCCGCGACGATCCCCGCGCCCGCCTGAAAGTACACTTGATCGCCGCGCATCATCATCGTGCGAATTGTGATGCAGGTGTCCATCGATCCATCGAAGCTGAAATACCCGACCGCGCCGCCGTAGGGACCGCGCCGCGTGCCTTCCAACTCTTCGATGATCTCCATCGCGCGCACTTTCGGCGCGCCACTGAGCGTCCCGGCGGGGAAGGTCGCGCGCAGCAAGTCAAACGCGGTCATGCCCGCGCGGACGCGCCCTTGCACCTGGCTGACGATGTGCATGACGTGCGAGTAACGTTCGATATACATCATGTTAGGGACGTGGACCGTGCCGTAATCACACACGCGGCCCAGGTCATTACGCCCCAGGTCCACAAGCATGACGTGTTCGGCGCGCTCTTTTTCGTCGGTGAGCAGATCGTCGGCGAGTGCCTGGTCTTCGGCGTCAGTCGCGCCGCGCCGCCGCGTGCCCGCAATCGGGCGCACGCTGGCGATCCCATCTTCGAGCCGTACCATCATCTCCGGCGAGGCTCCGATCAGGCTCAGGTCGTCGCCAAAGCGCAGATAGAACATGTACGGCGAGGGGTTGAGCGCCCGCAGCGCGCGGTAGATCGTGAACGGCGGCGCGCTGGTGCGGCGCTTGAAACGCTGCGACAGCACGATCTGGAACGCATCCCCCGCCGCGATATAGTCTTTTGCACGGTGTACCATGTTTTCGAAGTCTGGGCGCGTGACGTTCGATTGCAGGTCAGTTTCGGAGGCTTCCGGCAGATCGCCTGTATCCTGATACGGCAGCGGGCGGGCCAACGCGCGCATGATCTCATCAATGCGCCCCACCGCGTCATCATAGGCCGCATCCGGATCGCCGGTATTGTGCGCGTTTGCCAGCACGATCAGACGGTGCTTGGTGTGGTCGAAGATCACCAGCGTATCCGCCAGCAGAAACGCGGCATCCGGCACGTTGAGATCATCGCGCGCTGTGTCGGGCAGACGTTCCAGATGGCGCACAAAGTCGTAGCTGAGATAGCCCAGCGCTCCACCGACAAAACGCGGCAGACCGTCCAGGCGCACCGGGGTGACGCGCTCGAATTCACGTTCGACCACGTGCAGCGGGTCTTCGCCTGCGTCTAAGGAGCGCGTGGTTGTTTCGCCGTGCCGCGTGATGGTCACATCCTGGCCTTGCACGGTGAGCATCCCTTTCGGTTTGACGCCCAGAAACGAGTAACGCCCGACCTGCTCCCCCCCCTCGACGCTTTCAAGCAGGAACGACGACTCGCCCATGCTGGCGAGTTTGAGGTAGACGGATACCGGGGTTTCCAGGTCGGCGAGCAGCGTGCGGTATACCGGGACAAGATCGCCCTGTTCAAACAGGCGATGAACGGTCGCGCGGTCGGGCGTGGTATGAAGCAGTAAACCATCAAGTGATAACGTCACGATAGAGTGAACTCCTGTTTTAGCTGTGTGCGTACCAAAAAAATCTCCCCAACGTCATCAAGGACGAGATGGAGAGATTCTCGCGGTGCCACCTTGGTTAAGCCGCCCCATACAACACAAAAATCCACGATGATGCAACGTGGATTTTGGCAGGCCAGCTTCACTCGTTTCGGGTACGGGCGCAGTTTCGCTGAACCTGCGTCGATACCCTACGCCCTGGTAACGGTGGCGTCTCCGGCACGGGCTAATCGCGTTTCAGCGTGGCGCTGGCTCGCTTTCGACCGGCAGCTCCCTGGGCCATTCCACACCTGCGCATGTATCGCCTTCGCAGCCGCTGGCGACTCTCTGAACACCGCCCCGGTGTGTACTCTTCCAGATCAACACTATTGCTTGATATGCAATTGATGTTTCAAAAATTAGCAGGCTTCCGTGCGCTTGTCAAGCTTTGCGATACTATTTTGCTGTCTGTTAAACAGGATTTAACGTCACTTGTGTAGATTGCACGAAATCAATCGGGTTTATTGACAGCGCCGGACAGCATGTGCTAGTCTTATGCTTGTCATCAGGAGTCAGAGCAGAAGTCATGTCAGACCTTCGCGCAAGCACCATGCAGCCTACCTTTGAACCCCGCAGCAACGGCTGGGGCTGGTATGGCTATTTCTATTTTGGGGGCGCTAAACGGGTCTGAGCTTGACTGCTGCCAGTGAAAGCTGCACTCCGAGTGTACAACCGGAGACAAAGGCGCGAGCAGAAAAAGCTCAGCGCCTTTTTTGTTGGTTTGCCTAACCGAAAGGACACGCTATGACCGGCACGGCCTTGAAGTGTCGCGGTGTGCGCGGCGCAATCACGATAGAAGCGAACACCCGTGAAGCTATTCTCGCGGGCACGCACGACCTGTTGACGACCATCCTCGCCGTCAACGATATCCAGCTTGAGGATATCGGCAGCGTGTTTTTTACCACCACGTCGGACCTGAACGCCGAGTTCCCCGCTGTGGCCGCGCGCGAACTGGGTTGGACCAATATCCCGATGCTCTGCTCACACGAGATGGCCGTACCCGGCGCGATGGCGATGGTGCTGCGCGTGCTGGTGATGTGGAACACTACCCGCGCCGCCCATGAGATTCAGCACGTCTATATGCGCGATGCCGCGCGTTTACGCCCGGACCGCACCTATACCCTATCTATTTGATGCACGCAACAGCACACGGGTCAAATTGACCAGGAGACTTTATCATGATCGTCGTCATGTCTATCAATGCCTCAACCTCCGATATTTCGCACGTGATCGCGCGTATTCGGTCGATGGGGTACGAAATTCACCTGTCCGAAGGCAAAGAGCGCACGATTATCGGCGTGATCGGCAAGGGTCACCCGATTAACCGCGAACAGATCGCGCTGCTGCCCGGCGTGCAGGAAGTTATGCCCGTCTCGCATCCCTATAAGATCGCCAGCCGCGAATACCACCCCGACGACACTCTGGTTCCGCTCAACGGTATCCAGATTGGCGGCGAAGAACTGGCGATTATCGCCGGGCCGTGTGCAGTGGAAGGACGCACCGAGATTCTGGAGATCGCGCACGCTATCCGCGAGGCCGGGGCCACCGCGCTGCGCGGCGGCGCGTTCAAGCCGCGCACCTCGCCCTACGCCTTCCAGGGCTTGGGCGAAGAGGGACTGCGTTATCTCGCCGAGGCGCGCGAAGCGACCGGCCTGCCCATCGTGACCGAGGTGATGGACCCCGCGCTGGTGCCGCTGGTTTGCGAATACGCGGACGTGCTGCAACTCGGCGCGCGCAACATGCAGAATTACGCGCTGCTGCACGCCGTCGGCGAGAGCCAGCACCCGGTCCTGCTCAAGCGCGGGATGAGCAGCACGATTGAAGAATTGTTGATGGCGGCGGAATATATTTTGAGTCACGGCAACATGCGCGTGATGCTCTGCGAGCGCGGTATTCGCACCTTCGAAACGGCCACGCGCAACACCTTCGACATCAACGCGATCCCGGTGCTGAAACAGGCGTCACACCTGCCGGTGATCGCCGATCCCAGTCACGGCGTCGGCAAGTGGGAATATGTCGAAAGCGTGTCGATGGCGGCGATTGCAGCGGGCGCGGATGGCGTGATCCTGGAAGTCCACCAGGACCCGGAAACCGCAATGTCCGACGGGCGGCAGTCGCTCAAGCCGGAGCGCTTCGCCGCGCTGGTGACGAAGGTCAAACAACTTGCGCCGGTCGTCAATCGCCGCGTCCACGAATACGCCCCGCTCAGGCAGTCATGAGAGCGCCTGCCTCTCTGGGTGTACGTCCTCGCGCGGCGCTGCATGGTGACGTATC
>CAZMNL010000172.1:0-6575 GCA_964567525.1 uncultured Anaerolineaceae bacterium | reverse complement strand
GGCGCGGAAGTACCTCGCGCCGTCGGCTGGGTCCGGGGCCAGCGCCGCCAGGTCGCTAATCGCCTCCGCCTGGGGCAGCACGCGCAGCGCCGCGACCACGTCGCGCCACAGCGTGTAGGACTGCGCGGGAGTCAGCAGCTTACCCCACATCCCCGCCAGCCGCGCCAACTGCGCCGCCCGCACGCCCGGATCGGCGATATCGAAGCACGCTTGCAGCGCCATTTGCAGGGCGTCCTGCTGCTGGTTCTGCACATCGACCTGCTGGTCGATGTACGGGGCCAGGTGGCTCAGCGCGCTGGCACGGTCGTGATCGTCCTGCACCCCCAGCGCGATATCGAGCGCCTCTGTCAGAATCGGGTAGCGCAGTGCGAACGAGGTATGCGGGATCAGCTCCAACAGCGCGTTGACCCGCTGGTAGCGGTTGGGCACGTCGTAGGCCGCTTCCAGCGCCATATCGTGCAGCCCGTCAGGATTGCGCGGCAGCAGCGCGGCCAGCGCGTGTACGCGATCAAAGGGTGTGGTGATGGTTTCGGCAATGCGCACCGCTTCCGGCACCAGGTGAACCGGCAAAACCGGCGCAATCGCCGCCAGGATGCTGGCCTTGTGGTGCGGCGGCCCGACTTCGCGCGCGGTCTTGAGCGTATCCTGCGAGATGTGCAGGCGCGGCTTTTCTGAGAGCCGTGTCAGCAGCGCGCTGACCACCGGGACACGCTCCACCGGGTCGAGGATCGTGTAGGCGTCGGTCATCGCGTCGGGCAGTTGATCGTCGAGCAGGTGCGGGGTGAGGAACACCAGCGCCCGCGCCCGCGCGCCATCGTCGGAGATCGAGCGCGCGGCCTTGAGCGCCTCGGTGAGTGCGCGCAACCGTAAGTCTTCCACCAGGTGCGGCGCGAGATCGGCCAGCACCGTGACGCGATCATAGTGCGATTCGATACCCAACGTCGCGGCAAAGGCATCGTGCAGCGCGCGCTGCCGGGCGGCCAGCGTCAGAAACGGCGCAATCGCCACCAGCGCCGTCGCGCGGGCATAGGCGGGGCGCAGTTCGCGCGCGATATTAAACGTCACGATCTGCAATTCCGGCGTCAGGTGCGGCGCAAGCCGTGTCAGCGTGGTCGCGCGGTCGTAATCGTCCACGATATTACGGGTGGTTTCCAGCGCCTCGCCCATCAGTTCCGGCGGAAGATACGGGGCCAGCGCCGCAAACGCGCGCGCGCGGTCGCCCCCGTATTCAATCGAGAACGTGACCTCAAGCGCCTGCCGCAGCCCTTCCGGCAAATATTGCAGCGGGCCAACTGCGTCCAGGCCAGGGGCCAGCGCGATCAACGCGCGCATTCGCGCCTCGTCGCCGGGAATCTGTTCGATGGCATTCAGCGCCCCGATCAATACCTGCGTGCGCAGTTCGCGCCGAAGCTGCGGGATCATGCGCCCCAACAGCAGCGCGCGCGCCTCCGGCGTGCCCAGTTCATACGCCATGCCCAGCAGCCGTTCCTGGAACTCCGGCAGCAGGTGCGGGACCAGCACACTGAGCGCCTCGGCCCGCGCCGATTCCGACACAATGCTTTCGCCCACCGCGTCAAACGCCATCAGTGTCGCCTGGGCCTGGAACTGCGCCGGCAAATAGGGCAGCACCGCGCCCAGCGCGCGCACCCGTGACGCTGGATCACTGATCGACTGCACACCGTTCAGCACACGCTGCTGGAAACTCGGCATCGCATCGCGGTTCGGGGCGTCCAGCAGCGGCGCGAGGTCCAGCAGAATCTCGGCGCGCAGGACCGGCGCGAAGTCCCCCCCGTCATTGAGCGCGTCCCGCACCAGCGCCAGCGGGTCCGTGACGATGTTCAGGCGGCTTAGGTATGGCGCAATTTGGGCCAGCACGCGCACGTGCAGCACCGGGTCCGCGATGTGGTCCAGCCGGTCCCACAGCAGGCGCAGATCGTCGGCGGACAGCCGGTCCGCGATCTGGGCCAGCGCCGCGAGCGTCAGGTCAGGCGTATCGGGGGGCAGTGGGTCCCGATCCGAGGTTAGCGCGATCAGGTGGCGTACCTGCAAGCTGAGCGTTCCCGGCCCACTGATCAGGGCCGTATCCAGCAGGCGGTTAAGGTCTTGCTCGGTGGTGGTGGCGTCCTTGTCCCAGTGCGGGATCGGTTCCTCGTGCGCCTGGAGCAACTGTTGAAACGCCACGCGCAGTTCTGGCGACTGGCGCACCTCGTCGGCCAGCAGCGAAAACAGCGTCTCAGCCTCCAATACCAGGGATTCGGCCCCGATGTCGTCAACGCCCAGGGCCATTTCCCAGGCTTCGGCCACCGCGAGATAGTCGGGCGTGTGGCCCGGCACAAACATCTTGAGCAGCTCGGACACGACCACGTGATCGGCGAAGACCCCGCCATCCAGCAGCACGGCGAGGATCGCGGCGCGTTCGTGCGTGTTGAAGCGGCTCACCGCGCGTTGAAGGGCGTTCCAATAGGCGCGCATCAGGGTGCCGCTGTCGAAAAACTCGTTGAAGCGGTGATCGGAAAATGTTATGCGCAGCACATCGACAAAAGCTTCCGCTGCTTTGGCGAACTTCTGCGTGCTGTGAATGTCGTCGGCAAAAGTCATCAGGTGTCTATCCCGCTGTTTGGTGATCGCGCTTGTCTGCCACCAGTATAGCGCGTCAACCGGTCCTGGTGCGATACCACCACAGTCCTAGTAGCCGCACCATACACAGAACAAAAAAGGGAGCGTAAGCGGTACGCCCCCCTGTGATGTGGTTGTTCAAACGCCCGTTGTCTTATTGGTCGCTGACCGGAACGGTGGTGATCTCACCCTGCACGATGCGATACCATGTGGCATACGACCAGCCCACCACATCGCCGTACCGTACCTTGTACCACAGGCCGTTGGTGCTGCGGGCGAGCACCTCCACGCGCGATCCCCAGACGGCGCGGCCCACCTTCGGGAACTGCAAACCGGGACCGCTGCGAATGCGCATATTGCCGAACGCCTGCGCCACGACGCCCTGAGTCGCGGGCGGCGGCTGGAACTGCGGCTCGGTGCCGTCCATGTAGGGCAGTTGGTCGAAGGCCCCCGCAATGATGCGAATCCAGGGCGCATACGACCAGCCCACCACGTCACCGTATTGCAGCAGATACCACGAGTGCCCGCCGTTTTTGCCCAGCAGGTCTATTTCTGTCCCCCAGGGCATCAGCCCGATCTGCGCGGATCGCGTGGTCGGTTCCGCGCGAATACGCAGGTTGCCGAGCACCTGCCCGCGTACCCCGGTCGGCTGGATCGGCGGCGGGGTGTAACCGGCATCTTCGACCACCGGCAGCGTGTTGATATCCCCGCTGAGGCTGACGTACTGCGCGTAAACCCACCCGGAGCCGCCGTCTACCGAGAGCCGCACCCACTGGTTATCCGCCGTGCGCCCGGTCGCCGGATAGCTCGCGCCCTGGTTCAGCTTCGCCAGGATCGGTGCGGTCAGGCTGGGCGAGGCGCGGAAGTTCAGCGTCGCAATTGAGACGGTCGCCGTCAGTGTGGGCTGTCCGGGCACGACTCCGCCGCCGCCATTACCGCCGCCGGTGGACGGTCCCCCCGCCTCACTCGGCGAGATCACCGGGTCCTGGGCGTTAGGCGGGTCCCAGGTCAGGAACAGCAGCGCATCGACTTCGCGCTCGCGGTATTCGAACTTGAGCGTGTGCGGGCCGTTGAGCAGCGTTACCTGCGCGGAATACAATTCGCTGTTGGCGAACACGTCCCAGTAATCAAAGATCACGGTGTTATCGACATAAAAGCGGAAGTTATCGTCCGCCCGCGCGTAGAACGTGTACTCGCCCTCTGGCAGATCGGACGGGACGTTCAGCGTGCGCGTGAAGCGCGCCGACCAGTTATCCGCCGGGACGACCCCGCCGGGGCTGCCCTGTCCCCAGTTCTGGTTAATGCCGCTGGGCGGGTAGGTGTTGGTGAAGACCACTCCGCCGGAGAGGTCCAGGCCATTGAAAAATTCGGCATACCAGGGCGTGCCAACAAAAACTTTGGTTGGTGTGGGCAGCACGCCCACCGCCACCGCCCAGCTTGCGACGATGGTCGCGTCCCCCACCGCGTCGAACATCTCGACCGTGATCGTATGGTTGCCGTCACCGACAAAGGTGTAATCCGCTTGCAGGGTGCGCAGCCCCAGGCCGGACTGCCAGCCGTTGATCAGCAGCAGGCCATCCACGTACAGCCGCGCGCCGTCGTCCACCTGCACGGTGAAACGGTAGGTCCCGGCGGTAAAGAACGCGGTGGTCACGAATTTGACCGAAAAATTATCGACCGGCGCACCGGTGGAGACCCCGTTGATCACGGGCGCACCGGACCCCCAGCTATAGCTCACGGCAGGGGACAAACCGACCCATACCGGGTTCCCAATCACGTCCGGGTTGTTGTACACGCTCACCGACCAGGACGTGCCGCGCGCCTCAGTGGAGATCGGCACAGCCAGCCACGCACCGCCCACCACCGTCAAAATGAGAGTCACAATCAGGCTGATCCGAAGCATGGTCTTCATAAATTCGCCCTCTTTCCTGCCGCGCCTGTGATTAAGTGATACCCCCCGCCGAGTTTCCCGGCATCCCGGCACGGCTCATTTTTTATGATAGCACGGTTTGTATGAATCTGCTGCGCCGGGCGCAATACAGCCACCCGGCGCAAGATAAGTACTCGCTTCGGTTTGTTGTCAGAGTTTGTCAACAGGGCGCTAAGCGCATCGCTTTCAGCCGCCCGACCGGTTCAACTCAGGTATTTTTGCAGCATCTCGATCAGTTCGGACGTGCTGATCGGTTTCGGCAGGTAGTCGTCGCAGCCCGCCGCGATGAAGCGTTCGCGGTCGCCGCGCATCGCGTTAGCCGTCAGCGCTACCACCGGGATATTGGCTGTTTCGTCGTGGGCTTTGATGCGCTGTGTCGCCTCGACCCCGTCGATCCCTGGCAGACTGATGTCCATCAGGATCAGGTCGGGGGTTTCTTGCAGCGCCATCTCGACGCCGGTCAGCCCGTCGTCGGCTTCGAGGACCTCATAGCCGCGCGCGCCGAGAATCTTCTTGACAAGGCGTTTATTCTGAAAGTTATCCTCTACATACAGGATACGATGCGACATAGCTTTTCTCCAACAGTTAACTTGCAACGCAACACGATGCGGTAATGAAGCTTACTTCAAGAACTGGGCGATCTGGCCGGGAAACTCGCGCGTATCCACCGGCTTCGGGATGAACCCATCACAGCCAAACGCGATCACTAAACGGCGCGTGGTTGCGTCGTTCTGGGCCGTGACCGCCACAATCGGCACGGCGCGCAGATTCGGGCGCGCGCGCAGCGCGGTGGCCACGACTTTACCATCCAGGTCGGGCAGGTCGATATCGAGCAGCACCAGGTCAAGCGGCTGGCGTTCTGCTTCCTGGATGCCGTCCAGCGCGGTTGCCGCGTGCAGCACCTCGTGCCCCTGCGCGCCCAGCACCTTCTGCATCATGCGGAAAAACTTCTCGTCGTCCTCGATCATCAAAATAGTAGCCATCGTTCGCCCCTGTGACCTCCTCCGGCCTTATGGCACGCGCCGATCAATCGTCGCTGAGCGTTTCGTTGACATAATCCACTAACGCCTTGCGATCCAGATTGGCTTTTTCGAACAGCGAAATGATCTTGCCCAGCAACTGCTTACGCTCCGTCGCGTGGATATCCTTCGCGGTCAGCACCACGATGGGGATATCTTTGGTCGCGTCGTCGTTCTTCAAGCGTTCGAGCATTTCCTCGCCTGTCGTATCCGGCAGCATCAGGTCCAGAACGATCAGCGCGGGCTTAAGGCGCGTGATCGTCTCCCAACCGGAGTCGCCATCGTGTGTTTCGTGGACACGATAACGCCCGGTGGCCTCCAATAACCGCCGGATCAGGCGCGCATCCCGCCGTTCGTCGTCGATGACGACAATATCGCGCATCCTGTCCGGGGGCGGGGCATCCTGCGCGATGGTGTCTTTGGATGCCGTGACCACCTGCCCGTTTGTTGCTTCTGCTAATTCGTCCGGCGAATCGCTCAGATCGCCGCCCAACGTCTGCACCACGTGATGCACCAGTTCACGGGTGTTGAAGTTGCCTTTTTGCCACAGCGAATCGGCGTAGTTTTCCAGACGCGACCGGTCCGCTGGGGTCAGTGTCTTGGCCGAAACGACCACCACCGGGATATTCGAGACTTCGGCATCGGTTTTCAGCGCTTCCAGCAGCGTGAAGCCGTCCATATCCGGCATGGTGAGGTCCATCACCACCAGGTCGGGTTTGCGCTGACGCACAAGGTCCAGCCCGTCCAGCGGGTTATTGATCTCGAAGACGCGGTAATTTTTGTGCGCTTGCAGCAGGCGGCGGATCAGGCGGCTGTCCTGCGGGTTGTCGTCGATCACGACGACCGTCGTCACCTGCTCGTCGAGGCGCTCAAACGCCGCGCCCAGTCCCTCTTCAAGCTGCGTGTGACCGGCCTTTTCCTCGCCGCCCTCGTCCACCTGGAGATCGAGTACGTACTGGTCTTCCAGGATATGTTTTTCCGCCGGGAAGGTGTGCCCGGAGCAGTTGACC
>CAZMNL010000171.1:3414-6615 GCA_964567525.1 uncultured Anaerolineaceae bacterium | reverse complement strand
AGAGCGTTACATCCCCGATGCGGCCTTCGTATCGAAAGCCAGACAACCGGCAGCTTCCCGCGAAGCGTATAATCCCACGCCGCCCGATCTGGCAATTGAGGTGCTTTCGCCGAGCGATTCGGATTATTTTTTGCGCGTCAAGGTCGCCAACTATCTCGCGGTGGGTACGACAGTATGGGTGCTCGATCCGGAAATCCAAAGTGTTGAAATTTACCGGCCCGGCCAGGCTGTCGTGACCTTAGGCCCTGATGATACGCTCGACGGTGGCGATCTGCTGCCGGGTTTCGCCGTCGAACTGCGGGCTGTTTTCGCGGAGTAACAGGATCACCCCCCGTGACCGGATTCCCCGGACGCTTGCTCGGCATTGACTACGGCCTGAAGATCATCGGGCTGGCGATCTGCGACCCCACCGGCCTGATCGCGCGCCCGCTGGCCCTGCTGCACCGCACCTCCAAGCGCGAAGACTTCGCCAAACTCAACGCATTAATCGCAGAACACGAGATCGCCGCGTGCCTTGTTGGGCTGCCAGAGTCCCCGCCGGAGATCACGGCCTACACGCAGGCCGACCGCGTGCAGTTGTGGGCCTCGCGGCTGGCGGCGGCGGTGAGCGTGCCGGTCTACCTGTGGAACGAGCGCTATTCCACACAGACCGCCGAAGAACTGCTCGCCGAAGCCGAGCACGAACGCCCGGATCGCGTGGATGCGGTCGCCGCCGCCGTGATCCTGCAATCATTCCTCGACTCCCTGCGCGATCACGGCCTCGACTGGCCGGACCCGGTCGCGCCCGCTGAGGAATAGACACCCCACACGCGCGTATGCGTGCGGGGTGTCCGGTTCGTGACGTGTTTCAGCGCGTTAGATCAAACCTACTCCGCGCCCAGTGACTGCAAATACTGGTAGCTCTTGAGCATGTTCTCGTCGCCGCCGACCTCCAACGTCGTGTATTCGACCGGGCCATCCTTCAGCACGGCGTACACCCCGGCGATATCGATCACGCCTTCGCCGAGCGCAATCGGCCCGAAGCCGCAGCCGTACATCTTGCCCCGGTTGGCTTCCCAGTCGGCGGGCAGGTCTTTCCAGTGGATATGCCAGATTTTGTCTTTAAACGTCTTCGCCATCTCCACCGGGTCCGCCCCGCCCAACCAGGAATTACCCGTGTCGAGATTGACCCCCAGATTCGCCGGGTTGCCCAGCTTATCGAAAATCGCCTGCATCCCGTCGATGGAGTCGGTCAAGATGCCGTGCGGCTCCAGCAGAATCCGCACGCCGTAGTGTTCCGCCAGCCGGACAGGTTCGACCAGCTTCTCAGCGGTGATGAACACTTTCTCGTCCCAACTCAGGTTGTGCGCCCAGGCCGACTTCGGATCGCCCTCGGTGGTGATCACGTCCTGGACGCCCATGCCCGCCGCCAACCGCACGGCCTTCATGATCGCGTCGGTGGCGTAGCGCGCGGGCGAACTGGGATCGAGCAGGTTGGCATGGGCGCACACGCTGGTGCAGGTCAGCCCATGCTTTTCGAACAGGTCAAGTACATCACGGGGATTGTCGTCCAGGCTGGCGGTCGCCGTAAAGCCAAACTCGCGCCCCAGGATACCGCCCGGATGGTTGTCGGTCACATCCGCATATTTGAACCCCATACCCGCCACGCGCTCCAACTGGTGATCGAGCAGTGAAAACGGGTCTACCAGCGCAAAACATCCAACCTTCATTTTCGAACCTCCTGTGAGCAAAACATTCTAATGTGAAACGTTCTGTGATTTTTTCGTCATACGCATTCCATTCTATAGCAACGGTTGCCGTCCGTACAACTTCAGCCGGGCTGGTATTCTGGATGCATGCCCCCCGTACCCTGAGCGCCGCCCAAGCGCCCAACAGCGGGAATTGTGCCCGGCCCCGCTTGCGCCTATAATCGCGCGTGTGCAGGTGACTCGCGCCCCGTCGCGGGTCGTCTTGCTGACTGCTGATGGCTGAAAGCTGTTTTTGAGGAGTACACATTATGCGCGGAATGCTGCGAGTGGTGATCGTGTTGGGGGTGGTGCTGGGGTTGGGCGTGCTGCTGGTCGGCTGCGTGGTGGGCGGCGGCCTGTACCTGTGGGCCACCAGCGACACCGACGCCGACCTGAACCCGATCACGGCGATCCGGCTCAAGGTGCGGCTGGCGCGCTATAACGACACGCTGACCACGCCCGCCGGGACCGACGAAAGCTTCCGCGAGTTCGTGGTTTCGCCCGGTGATACGCCCGACTCGGTGGCGACCGCACTACTCATGCAGGGCTTGATCACCGATCCGAACCTGTTCGTGGACTACGCGCAGTATCACGGGCTGGACAGCCACCTGCAAGCCGGGACGTACTTCCTGCGGCAGACACAGACGATGGAAGAGATCGCTTACGCGCTGACCGACGCCAGCGCCGCCGCGATCCCCTTCCGCACGATTGCCGGGTGGCGGCTGGAAGAACTCGCCGAGAACGTGATCGACACCAACCCGCTGTTGGGGTTCTCCGGCGCGGATTTCCTGGCCGTGACCGGGCGGGGCGCGCCGCTCACGACGGCATATACGGCGGAGTTTGCCGCACGGGTCGGGATTCCCGCGCAGCTCATTGACGGGAATCCGCCGTCGCTGGAAGGCTTCATGTTCCCCGGCGACTACCGGCTGAACCCGGCGATCACGCCGGAAGGGCTGCGCGACCGCCTGCTGGAAGCGTTCGACGCCAACGTGACGCCCCCCATGTACACCCGCGCAGACGAACTGGGCCTGACGATGTACGAGGTGATCACGCTGGCGTCGATTGTGCAGCGCGAAGCGGTCAAGATCGAGGAAGGCAGCCTGATCGCGTCCGTGTACCTCAACCGCCTGAACCGCAACATGCGCCTGGATGCCGACCCCACCGTGCAGTACGCGATTGGTTTCCGTGACGGGCGCTGGTGGCCGAATCTGACCGGCGAGAGCGACTATTACGCGCTCAGCGGCCCGCAGCAGGACTACGCCTACAACACGTATCTGAAGCAGGACGGCGCGCTGCGCGTGGAACTCATGCCGCCCGGCCCGGTTGCCTCACCGGGGCTGGCGGCGATCAACGCCGTGCTGTATCCCGCGCAGACCGATTACCTGTATTTCCGGTCCTGCGACGATCAGACGCACATTTTTTCAACCAATCTCGCGGATCACGCGAATATTACGTGCCCGTAGGGGTGGCGCGT
>CAZMNL010000171.1:0-3404 GCA_964567525.1 uncultured Anaerolineaceae bacterium | reverse complement strand
CGTTATCCGGCGACGACGCGCACGAACTTACGCTTGCCGACTTGCAGCACGACCGGCGCGGCGTCCGGCGCGATCTCGGCGTCGAAGTCCTCGACCTTAGCGCCGTCCAGTTTGACGCCGCCACCCTTGATCTGGCGCTTGGCGTCGCCTTTGCTCTCGGTCAGCCCCGCGTCGGCCAGGATGTCAATCACGCGCGCGATGGCGCTGATCGGGTACTCCGGCATATCGTCCGGCAGGCCCGCGCCCTGGATCACGACCTCGAAATGCTTCTGGCCCTGCTGCGCGCCGTCCTCGCCGTAGAACTCCGACACGACATGGTACGCCAGCGTTTTTTTGATCGCCATCGGGTCAGCTTGCATTTGCTGGTCCAGCGCGGCGAGCTTGTCCTCGGTGTAGCCGAACAGCAGCTTGTGGTAGATCGGCATGGCCTTGTCTGGCACGCTCATAATCTTGCCGTACATGTCTTCCGGCGTGGTCATTAGCGGGATGTCGTTGCCCAGGCTCTTACTCATCTTGATCTCGCCGTCCGTGCCGGGCAGACTTTCGCCCATGATGACGGCGATCAGCGGCTTCTGGCCGAGCGCGGTTTGCAGCTTGCGCCCGGCGACGAGGATGTTAAACAACTGGTCCTGCCCGCCGACCTGCACATCCGACTGCATCGCGCAGGCGTCGTAAGCCTGCATCAGCGAGTAGAACAGCTCGTGCAGGTAGATGGCCTCTTCCGCGTCGATGCGCCGGGCGAAATTCTCGCGCACGAGGAACTGCTGCACGGTGAAGTTCTGCGCCAGCTTGATGATGTCGCGGAAGTCCAGCGGCGCGAGCCATTCGTCATTCCGGCGCACGATGGTTTTGTCCGGGTCGAGAATCTTAAACGCCTGATCGGTGTAGGTCTGGGCGTTCTCTTCGACTTCCTGCGGCGTCAACTGCTCGCGCGCCTTGTCCTTGTCGGAGGGGTCCCCGATCAGGCTGGTGAACGTCCCGATCAGAAACGTGACCTCGTGCCCGAAGTCCTGGAACTGGCGCAGCTTGCGCATGGTGATCGTGTGCCCCAGGTGCAGGTCGGGCTTGCGGGGATCGTAGCCGCAATACACCCGCAGCGGGCGGCCTTCGCGCTCCGCTTCGATCAGGCGCTCGCGCAGTTCTCTGGTCATGTTCTCTTTGGTTTGCGGGTCGCCGTATTCGGCCCCTGCCATCAAAACGGCGACCTGCTGGTCAATGGTTGCCATGCGTAGTGTATCCTTTCAAACCACCAAAACCGGGTGCGGCTGCGAAACATGGCCTATAATAGCACATGGGCGTGCAAATCGTCAGCGGGGAAAATGACCGAGATTCAGACGTGCTGCTGAAGGTCGCGCCTGGGCGGTGAACGCTGCTCGCCTGCCGCTGCAAGCAGCAGGCTATATGTCGAAAGCACCGTAAACGGCGCTAGGTAGTGTTGACATTTTCGCTTGTGGGCGAAACCGTTGTGAGTACAAATGTCAACACGGCCTGGACGGCAGGGCCGCAGACAATCCCGGTCATGATACCGCACACCACCGCCGTCCGCTTTTCGCTAACCGCTAACCGCTAACCGCTTAAAACTTATCGCTATCTCCGAAGGAGTACCGACGATGCTTGACTGGATTCAAAGTGCGGTGACGGGCCTGCTGCTGGAACGCCCCGCGCAGCAGCTCACGTTTGAGCAGCACGCCGAAGTGCTGGCGCAGAATGGCGAGGCGCTGGCGTACCATTTTGCGGCCTGCGCGGATACGTCTGCCAACCGCGAACAACTGCGCCACATCATCGGCGTTGAGCGCTGGGGGCAGGGGCGGCTGCGCGCGTTCCTCAGCGGGCAGACCGGCCTGGAAATGTCGGACGCACGCGCCAGCCACGACCCGGACACGGCGCTCGACTGGGCCGCGCTGCAAGCGGCGTTCATGGCGGCGCGCGTCGAGACGGTGGCGCTGGCGCGCGCACTGGCGGGCCTGGACCTCGACCCGTCCGTGACCGTGATCCACAACCAGTACGGCAAGCTGTCCGCGCGGGCGTGGCTGCGCTACCTGGACACGCACGCCAGCCTGGAAAGCAAGCGAATTCAGTAATTATTTGTTAACCGAGAATAGATTTTGTGCGAACTTTGCGTTAAGATGAGGGTATGTTTCGCGCGCTGCGACCGGCGTTTGCCTGAAAGTCCCTGCTGTTATGCGTACATACCTGTTCATCTGGGTGGGCGAAGTCGCGTCAACCGTTGGTTCCGGGCTGACCAGTTTCGCGCTCGCCCTGTGGATTTACGAACGAACCGGTTCGGTGAGCCTGCTCACGCTGACGATGCTGGCGTACACCGTGCCGGACCTGCTGCTGACTCCGCTGGCGGGCGTGATCGCGGACCGCTTCAATCGCAAGTGGATCATGGTGCTGGGGGATGCGGGCGTCGGGGTGGGGGCTTTCGTGATCTTCTTGCTCACGCTGAGCGACAGCCTCACTATCGGGCATGTGTACGCGGTGACGGTGTTCAGCGCGGCGTTTGGCACGCTGCAATGGCCCGCCTATGCCGCCGCGATCCCGTTGATTGTGCCCAAAGAGCAGCTTGGACGCGCCAGCGCGATGTCACAGGCGGGCATGGCGCTGTCCGAGATGGCGAGTCCGTTCATCGCGGGCAGTCTGTACGTGCTGCCGGGGTTCGGGCTGCGCGGCATCCTGCTGCTGGACTTCGCCACGCTCGCATTTTCAACGCTGGTGCTGATCATCGCGCGCATTCCCGATCACCGCACGCTGTCCGCAGAGGCGCGCGCCGCCGCCGCTGAAGCGTCCGGCGAGCCGTTGGAGGACGCGCCCGATGAAGTCTTTAACCTGCGCGCGGTGGTCAACTATCTGCGCATTGGCTGGCGCTATATCGCGGCGCGTCCGGGCCTGCTGCTACTGATCATCTATTTCGCCGTGCTGAACTTCATCGAAAGTTTTATCTACCCGCTGGCGCAACCGCTGCTGTTCGAAACTGCGCCGCCGGATGCCGCAGGCCGCGCCATGTCCGTCATGGCGATGGGCATGGTGATCGGTATCGGCATCATGACGATCTGGGGTGGGCCTCAACGCCGTGTGCATGGTATTCTGATCCCGGTGTTCTTATCCGGGCTGGCAATTGCCGCCGCCGGGCTGCGCCCGTCTTTGCTGCTGATCACGGTCGCGGGATTTTGCTACTTCGCGCTGGTCCCGATCATTGAGGGGTCGGACCAGGCGCTCTGGCAGACGAAGGTCGCGCGCGAGGTGCAGGGGCGCGTGTTCGCCATGCGCCGCATGATCGCCTCGTCGATCACGCCGCTGGCGCTGCTGATTGTCGGGCCGCTGACCGATTACATCTTCGAGCCGCTGATGCAGCCGGATGGCGCGCTGGCCTATACCCGCAACGGCGCCTTTCAGATCAGCCC
>CAZMNL010000170.1:0-6618 GCA_964567525.1 uncultured Anaerolineaceae bacterium | reverse complement strand
CGATGCCGCGCGACGTGGTGACGTTCCCCAGCCGCGACGGGCTGGCGCTGGGCGGGTGGTGGATTCCGGCGGAGAATGCGCGCGGCACGGTGATCATGTGCCCCGGTCAAAACGGCAGCCTGGACAAAGACATCCCGCAGGTTGTGCCGCTGCACGCCGCCGGGTTTAACGTGCTGATGTTTGACTTCCGCGCGCACGGGCGCTCCGAGGGCGAGATCGTCACGCTGGGCGCGCTGGAACAGGCCGACCTGTTCGGCGCGCTCGATTACCTGGAGTCGGCGCGCGGCATCACGCGGGCGGGCGTGCTGGGCCTGAGCATGGGTGCGGGCGTGGCGCTGATGGTCGCGGCGCAGGACGCGCGCATCGCGGCGCTGGTCGTGGACGGTGCCTACCCGCGCGTGAACGGGATTCTGGCGGGTTATCTGCGCGTGCGCGGCCTGCCGGGACCGCTGGCGCGCGGGTTCGCGCGGCTGACGCTGTGGGTAGGCGCGCTGCGCACCGGCTACGCGATCTACGACGCCAACCCCGCTGATCTCGCGGACCGCATCAACGCGCCCACGCCGTTCATTCACGGAGAGCGCGATCCCTTTGTGACCGGGGAGCAGATCGCGGCGCTGCGCGCGCGAACCGGCGCGGATACCGACCTGTGGCGCGTGCCGGACGCGGGCCACCGTGAAGCCTTCACGCACCAGCCCGACGACTACAACGCGCGCGTGGTAACGTGGTTCGCGCGCTATCTGTGATCAGTTTCGGGGCATAATGCAACCGGTGCGTGTCCTCCCCCCGACACGCGCCGGTTGTGCGCCCCAAAGGGATACGCGCAAGGGAAACAGGTTAACGCATTGGCCTGTGCTAGCGCACGGGTTCGTGTGCCTTCTTGCCGTAGACTTTTTCATACGCCTGGCACGCGGGGCAGAAACCGCCCTCAATGTTCTTGACGAACCAGAAAGCTATGCCGCGCTGCTTGTCACGGGCGCGCTTGCAGACCGGGCAATTTTTGCAGGTCTGGGCCAGTTCGCGGTCTTTGTCAGTGATGATTGTTTGATCGCTCATCGTCAAAAATGCTCCTCCTCAAGGATGCTTCTATCCCTCTAATACGCAGGAAGAGCCGCGCGGGTTGCGCTCAGGCGTTGTCTCGTTCGTACATGCTGCGGATCGCTTCGCGCAGCGTCAGATCGAGGTCGTAATGCGCGATCAATGACTGCCACATGGCGGGATGCGGGGCTGCGTCCGGGTGCGCCGCGCGCAAGACATGGAACGCCTCGCGGACAGGGTAGCCGCGCGCGATCATCACCGCCAGCACAAATGTTGACGAACGGCTGATACCCGCCCCGCACATGATCAACACGCGCTCGCCTGCGTCCAGGCAGTCCAGCACAAAGTTCACACCGCGTTCCAGCACGCCATCGGGAATCGCTTCGCCGTCGTCCAGCGCGTTTTCGAACACGTTGAAGTTATCCGGGAAGTTGGGATAGTCCGGATATAACTTCAGTACGTTAGTGATCCCGGCCTCGCGCAGTTCGTCGGGAAAACGAGTCGCGCGCCAGCCGGAGATATAGAGTCCGTCTACAACGTAACTGACCGGTATATTTCGAGGTAGAGCACCCATGTTTTAATGTCCTTAGTTTTTGCCTCTGTGTGTTTCATTGTAGGCCGCGCGTTACGGACCATTCCTTGTTGAACACCCACGCCGCCAGCGCAATCGCCAGCACCGCATAGATCACGCCGCTGCCCACGTTGGTCAGCAGTCCGGCGGTGGGCAACGTGGTGCTGAACAGGTCGCGGATGGCGACAATCGTACCGAAAAACGGGATCGCGTACACCGGTAGGCCCACCGCCGGGGGTACGCTGAAAATTGTCAGCAGGATGCTGGCAGGCAGCCCTAACTGCATCAGCACCATAAACAGGTTGGCTTCGCGGTAATTGGCGGCGCGCGCGCACCACGCCATCACGACGCCGTTAAGCTGCACGATGAACGGGATGATCAGCACGATCAGCACAGCGATCAGGCCGAGCACGCCGCCGCCGCTGGAAGTTAGAATATCGAGCGTTTCAGCCGTTGACAGGCTTTCGGCGGTGGCGAGTTCCGGTCCCGCTTCGCTCAGCGCATTGAGCGCGACGCCTTCCGCCAGCCACAGGCTCATCACCGCGACCGACGCCAGGAAAACCACCGTCAGCTTGCCGAGCACGATCCCGGCGCGGCTGGCGGGTGTAACCAGCAGGTTTTCGATGGTCTGGCGCTCTTTTTCGCCGACGGTCGTATCGAGAATCAGGCCCATACCCCCGCCGATCAGCCAGGATGTGACCGCCAGTGGCAGAAAGATCGTCGCCAGCAGGCCGGGGCCGTCGTCGTCTTCTTTGCCGGACGTGACCGCCGCCACCGAGCCGGAGTCGCGGTGTTTGCCCGCGTTAATGCGGATCGGGGTGAGCCATTGACGGTCTAACCCGTGAGTCGCTAAACGCTGGTCCAGCATGTAATCGCCATAACGATTGATCACGCCGCGCACCGCACCCTGGGCAAACAGCGTAATGATCGCGTTGTCGTGCGTGATCATCTGCACGGCGGCGGGTTCGTCGCCGGTAAGCTGTGCCTGGAAGTCGTCCGGAAGCACCACCAGGATCAGCGCTTCGCCAAAGGGATCGTTTTCAGGATCGGACGGCGGCTCGACCACATAGATGTTGTCATCCTCTTCGAACATGGCGACCAGTTCCGGCGCGCGGTCGCCGTTCTCGATCCATACCGGGAAACCCTCGTCCACGATGCGCAGGGTTTGCGCGCCGATGAACAATCCCGCGCAGATCGCCAGCCCCGGCAGGATGATCGGCGGCGCGAACAGCCAGAGCAGCGAGCGCCGGTCGCGCAGCAGCTCGCGCAGTTCCTTACGCACCACGATCCAGTATACGCGGCCCAGGCTCATGAGCTTTGCCGTCCTTCGCTTGCTTCGCGCTCGGCTTCTTGCAGCAGCGCCTCGGTCCCGACGATCGCCACAAACGCGCTTTCCAGGCTGTCGGCCTGGTACTGCGCGGTGAGTTCGGCGGGCGTGCCCGCCGCCAGAATCGCGCCCCGGTGTACGACGGCGACCCGGTCGCACAGGCGTTCGACCTCGTCCATGTGGTGCGTGCTGAGGATCACACAGCGGCCCTCGTCACGGAAGCGGCGAATGATCGCGCGGACCGCGCGCGTGCTCACCACGTCGAGTCCCTGCGTTGGCTCGTCGAGGATAATGTTCGGCGGGTCATGCACCAGCGCCATACCCATTACCACCTTGCGGATCATGCCGCGCGAGAAACCCTGCGCGCGCCGGTCGGCGAAGTCGTCCATATCCAGCGTGTGGATCAGGCGCTCGATGTGCCCTTCCAGGCCGTTACCGTTCAGCCCGTGCAGGTTGCCGATATAGCGCAGGTGCTCGCGCGCGGTCAGGTGTGTATACAGCCCGGCGCTCTCGACCAGGATGCCCAGGTGTGCGCGCACGGCGTTCCGCTGCGCCCGGATGTCGTAGCCGCTGATCGTGGCCGTGCCCGCCGTCGGCGTGATCACGGTCGCCAGCATCCGTAACGTAGTGGTTTTGCCCGCGCCGTTCGGCCCCAGCAGCCCGAAGACCTCGCCCGCATTTGCGCGGAACGAGACGTTTTTCACAGCGTCGAACTTTTTGAAGCGTTTCGCCAGTCCAAAGACTTCGATCATAGGATTGTTTTTGTTGCTATACGTCAATGTTACGTTAACTATCGCAGAGAAATAGATTTTATACAAGTTACGCAGCGTTAAAAATACCATACAGAATCCATACAAAAACGGGAACCCGCGCTGCGCGGGTCCCCGTTTATTGTAACGTTGGGTTGAGATTGCGGGTCAGACGTTGAAGCGGATCACCATCAGGTCGCCGTCGCGCACGCGGTACTCTTTGCCCTCAAGTCGCATTTTACCGGCGGCCTTGACCGCGTTCATGTCGCTGCCCGCCGTGATGAAGTCGTCATAACCGACGACCTCAGCGCGGATGAAGCCGCGCGCCAGGTCGGTGTGGATCGTGCCCGCTGCTGTGACCGCCGACGCATGACGCGGGATCGGCCACGCGCGCACTTCGTCCTCGCCGTAGGTGAAAAACGCCTGGACGCCCAGCAGGTCGTAGGACAGGCGCAGCACGCGCTCGCGGCTGGGCTGTTCGAGGCCGTATTCCGCCAGGAACACCGCCACATCGTCGGGATCGTCCAACTGCGCGATGTCAGCTTCTAGCTGGCCCTTGAGCGTGACGACCGTGCTGCGCGCGTGCGGGTACTCCACCATGATGCCGGGGTCGCTCTCGCCCGTGTTGAAGATCACCATCACCGGCTTGAGCGTCAGGAAGCCGTAGCCGCGAATGAGCTTGATCTCGTCGTCGGCCAGGTCCAGGTCGCGCAAGGGCTGCTCGTTTTCGAGCTGGGCGCGCAGTCGTTCCATAAGCGCGGTTTCTTTTTCGTTCAGGATTTTGTTTTCGAGCTTGCCTTTTTTGCGTTCCTCTTCCAGCCGCGCCAGCCGGTTCTCGACTGCGATCAGGTCCAGCAGCAGGAACTCGCTGTCCATTGTTTGCAGGTCGCGGGCCGGGTTGATGTTGTCCTGCGGGTGCAGAACGTCGTCATTTTCGAAGGCGCGGATCACGTGCAGGAAGCCGTCCACCTGCTGTAACTCGTTGCGCATCGGGCCGCTGAGTCCGCCCTCGCCCACGCCCTTATCCAGCCCTCCGATGTCAGTGTAAGTCACGCTGGCGTAGGTGGTTTTCCGGGGATGGTAGACCTCGCTGAGATGCCGCAGACGCATATCCGGTACGTTGACGACCGCGGTGTGGACCTCAAGCTGGCCGGACGAAAACGGTTCGGCGGGATAGCTGCTGCCGGTGAGCGCGTTAAAGATGGTGGTTTTGCCGCTGTTGGGCAAGCCGATGATTCCCAGTCGCATGATCTCTTTGCTACCTCTATGCTGCTGTGTGCGATAGTGCTATCGCCGGACGTGCGCAACGACCAGCCGGGGCCGGTCGTTGTGTGCGAAACGCCGGAGAAGTATAGCGGGAGCGGAACAAATGCGCGAGGGTGGAATCGGCCAAACGGCGCAGATTTTACCGGATGTTAACGATCTGAGCCTGATTTATATGAAAAGTATCATTGCTGGTGCTATCTGTCAGGCCAGCGTGGGCCAACAGTCATTGTCAGCCGTCATGCGCCGGGCTATAATTGCGCCTAATCTGACGGGTGTTTGTCAAACACGTAACAAGTGATTGGACTTATGAGCAACTACAAACAGCAACTTCTCGAACGTTTGCACAACCGCACCGCTAAGATCGGCATCATCGGCATGGGTTATGTGGGCCTGCCGCTGGCGGTCGAGTTCGCGCGCGTGGGTTACAACGTGATCGGCCTGGACGTGCTGCCGGACAAGGTGGCGATGCTCAATACCGGTGAGAGTTATATCCCCGATGTGCCGACGGATACGCTTGCGCCGCTGGTGCAGTCCGGCAAGCTGCGCGCTACGACCAGCTACGATGACCTGCACGACGCCGATGTAATCAGCATTTGCGTGCCGACTCCATTACGCAAGACCAAAGACCCCGACATGAGCTTCGTGATCTCGGCCTCCGACGAGGTCGCGCGCATTCGCCACGCGGGGATGCTGGTGGTGCTGGAAAGCACGACCTATCCCGGCACGACCGAAGAATTGATCGTGCCCAAGCTCACCGACGGCGATCTGACGGTTGGTGAGGATATCTTCATCGCCTTCTCGCCGGAGCGCGTGGACCCCGGCAACCCGACCTATGGCGTACACAACACGCCGAAAGTGGTCGGCGGCGTGACTCCGGCGTGTGTCGAGGTGGTCACGGCGCTGTACGAACCGGCGGTTAACAAGGTGGTGGGCGTGTCTTCGCCTACTGCCGCCGAAATGGTCAAACTGCTGGAGAACACGTTTCGCGCGGTGAATATCGGCCTTGTCAACGAGATGGCGCTGATGTGCGCGCGGCTGGGCGTGGACGTGTGGGAAGTGATCGAAGCAGCCAGCAGTAAGCCGTTTGGTTTCATGCCGTTTTATCCCGGTCCCGGCCTGGGCGGGCACTGCATCCCGATTGATCCGTTGTACCTCAGTTGGAAGCTGCGCGCCCTGAACTACAACGCGCGCTTCATCGAACTCGCCAGCGAGATCAATACCTCGATGCCGTATTATGTGATCGACCTGGTGATGTACGCGCTCAACGACGACGCCAAAGCGATCAAAAATGCGAAGGTGGCTATCCTGGGTATGGCATACAAGCGCGATATCGACGACGTGCGCGAATCCCCGGCGCTGGATATTTACGAGCTGCTGGAAGACAAGGGCGCGCAAGTGTCGTTCAACGATCCGTATGTGCCCACTGTGCATCTGACCGAGGGCCGCACGGCAGCCAGTACTGATATCACCGCCGCGTGGCTCGCGGACCAGGACTGTGTCGTGATCGTGACCGACCACACGGACTATGACATCGACTTTATCCTGGAACACGCGAAACTGGTCGTTGACACGCGCAACAAAACCAAAGGGGCCATTGGTAAGGCGCGCGTCGTGCGGCTGTAAGGCTGATCCAGGAAATAAATCACCCAAATGCGTTGGCCTTTGCTCCC
>CAZMNL010000169.1:0-6620 GCA_964567525.1 uncultured Anaerolineaceae bacterium | reverse complement strand
GGGATCGCCGCGCGGGGGAACAGTTCCGCGCCACCGTCTTTCCCGTTACCTGCGGCGTGGAAGACCGGCGGGCGCACGACGTTGTTCAACAGCCCTTCCACCAGGTCGGAGGCCGGGGCCATGTCCTTTAACCCCTGCTGGTACTGGATGCCGATGGTATCACAGCCGAACTCGTCCGCGATGCGCACGGCGGCAATGTACATCTTGCACTGCGTCAGGATTTGCGCGTCGGTCAGGTCGGTGGCTTCGTTTGGGCCGGTCTGGAACTGCATCCCGCTGGTATCCAGCCAATCGCGGACCTGCTGCGCTTCGGCGTCGCTGACGCGCTGCATAGCGGCGACCAGCGCGGACTGGCTCAGGCGCTCTTTGTAGACGCCGACCGGGTTGAGCATCTCGTCTTCGATGATGGCGTTGTACATGCCCATGCAGCCCTCGTCGAAGACGCCCATAATCGCTTTCTCGTGGCTGAGCTGACGGGCGAGCGCCTCACCGAGCGCGCGTTCGTCGGCGGGCAGCGCGGCCACGTCCACCGCGCGCACGTGCGACAGGTCATGATCGATCTTGCCCTCGCGCAGCCATTGGCGCAGGCCGTTCAGGAAGAACTCGTCGTCAAAGTCCTTGCTCCAGATCGAGCTAAACGGCACGCCCATCTTGGTCAGCGAGCCGTTGAGGTTCAGCATCCCGACCAGCCCCGGCCACTGCCCGGACCAGTTCGCCACCGTCAGGATCGGCCCGCGATGGCTGCGCAGCCCGTGCAGCAGGTGGTGGCTGTACTGCCACACCGACTCGGCCACGATCAGTTTGGCGTCGCGCGGGATCGTCTTAAAGACCTCCATCCCGTGCTTCTGGCTGTCGATGAACCCGTGTTTTTTGTCCGGGTCATAGGCATGGCCGCGCCGGACCGTGATCCCCTCTCTGGCGAAGGCGGCGATCACGGCTTTCTCCATCGCTTCCTGGGCGGGCCAGCACACCTGGTTGGCGCTCAGGCGCAGGTCGCCGTTGGCGATCAGGATCGCTTCGTTCTCGGCTATCGGGGCCGGTTCGGTCAGTTCGGGTAATGTGTATGGCATAATAAAAGTTCCTCTCAAAGTAGCGATAAGCAGTAAGCTATAAGCGGTTAGCAGTTGGCGGTTAGCAGTTGGCAGTTGGCGAAAAACCATGTTCCCCGTTCATGATGGGGTAGGCCGGTCACGTTGGTCTGCGGGACACCTGTAGGGGCGGGTTTCCAAACCCGCCCAATATGCGTCAAGTTTAGGTTCGATGTTGGGCGGTCGCGTGCGGACATCGTCCTCCACCCGACGGCGAATCCGTAAGCAACGCGCAGCGTTGCCGCTATAGGTCTGCTGGACCGCGAAGCGGCCCGCTGAACGCACGTTTAGCCCCGTTTACGGGGTGGCCGACATGTAGCCCGGTGGCTTTAGCGCCGGGCGAAGGGCGATCAGCGTGTTAAGTTGCCATCTGTTGGGCGGGTTTCCAAACCCGCCCCTACAAAACCCCGTAACCGATTGCCTTGTCCATCTTTGCTCTGGTGGGGGGTGAGGTTCCCCCCCCTACAAACAGAAGACCTCCCGGCGTAGACCGGCGTTTGCCGCCCAGCCACCTGAGGAGGTCTTCCAGAACACTATCGTGAGCCGCCCGCGTTTCGTGGTGAACCTGACGGCTCACGGCCTAAGACACTTGCTACAGCTTACTCGTACAGCAGCGGGGCGATCATTTCGTCTTCAATCGTTTCGGCATCGTACCAGTGGAAGCCGGTGTCGATTTCTTCTTCGATTTCTTCGCCACGCAGGGCCATCACAGCGGCCTCAACCGACTTGTAGCCAATGCCAATCGGGTCCTGGGTGATTGCGCCCGCTTCCGCGCCCGCCTTGATCGCTTCGATCTGCTGCTGGCCGGAGTCGTAACCGATCACCACGATGTCGCCTTCCACGCCCAGCTCGTTCACCGCGTTCAGCACGCCGATGATCGAACCTTCGTTCGCGCCGAAGAAGCCCTTCAGGTCCGGGTGCGCGATGATGATCGCTTTGGCGAGGTCGGTGGACTTCAGGTGGTCGCCACCGCCGTACTGCACATCCACGATTTCGATATCGGGATATTCTTCTTCCATACGGTTGACGAACCCATCAACACGGTCGATACCGGTGCGGCTGGTCTGGTCGTGCGCGATCACGGCCACCTGGCCCGCGCCACCGATCAATTCCGCCATCTTGTCCGCCGCGTGTGCGGCAGCGGCGACGTTATCGGTCGCGGCGGTCGCCAGCGGAATGTCGCTGTCCACGCCACTGTCGAAGGCGATCACGGGGATGCCCTCTTCCTGGGCACGTTCGAGCAGCGGAATAGCGGCCTTGCTATCCAGCGCGGCGAAGACGAGGGCATCCGGGCCTTTGTCCAGCGCGGTTTGCAGCATGTCCATCTGCTTATCGACCATGGCCTCGGTTTCCGGGCCTTCGAAGGTGATTTCAACACCGCAGTCTTCGGCGGCCTGCTCGGCACCGGCCTTCACAGCCTGCCAGAACTGGTGCTGGAAGCCCTTGGAGATCACCGGGATGTAGATATCCTGCGCGAGCATTTCTTCGCGGATTTCCTCGGTGCAGTACTTTTCGACTTCCATCTCTTCTTCGCCTTCGCCATCCTGAGGATAGGCGACGCCGACACCAACGGTCATGGAGAGTATCAGAACCAGCAGCAGGGTAAACAGTTTGGTGCGCTTCATTTGGTTGTGCTCCTTAAGTTTTGCTAAAAGTTTGTAATGGTCTTCGAACGATAGCCGTACTCTGGGTCGCATGTGGCCCCTTATGCGGGCGCGTCATGCTCGCGGAAACGATAGGGTCATCTGTCGATTGCGCCAATCAGCCTCCTTTCGTCCGGCAGGCCATGCGGGTACTGCTCGCAAAGCCGTCTATGACGATATTTAACGTCCCGTGCCCCGGCAGAGTGGTGATCGCCGCAGCACGAGCGGGAACAGTCCTATGGTTGTTAACGTGCAAGCCTGTGTCCGACCGGTATCAAACGGCGGCGGCGTCAGGAAGCGTGGCGGCGGCGCAGAATGTCGATATACACCACCACGACCAGGATCGCGCCCGTGACGACGATCTGCCATTCCTGCGAGACGGACATAATCCGCAGCCCGTTGGTGAGCACGCTCATCACGAACGCGCCGATAATCGTGCCCCAGATCGTCCCCTCGCCGCCGCTGAGCGCGGTCCCTCCGATCACGACGGCAGCAATCGCGTCCAGTTCGTAGCCCTGCCCCAGTGCGGGCTGCGCCGAGTTCAGACGCGAAGCGATCAGCACGCCGCCCAGACCGGCATACATGCCGCCGACCATGTACACGGCAGCTTTCCAGAACTTGGTTTTGACGCCGGAAAGACGGGTGGCTTCCTCGTTGCTGCCCAGCGCGAAGGTATAACGCCCCAGGATGGTTTTGTTCAGCAGAAAACTGCCGACCAACGCCGCTAAAAATAATATCCAGACGGCGTTCGGTATTTCCGCCCCTCGTATCTCTATGCCGAGCGCATTCCCCATCGCCAGGTCATTAAACGGGCGGCTGCGTGAGAAATAAATCGGGCGCAGTTCGGCCAGCACCAGCGCCAGCCCTTTTGCCACGTACATCATGCCCAGCGTGGCGACAAAGGGCGGCACGCGCATCCATGAGATAATCACGCCGTTGACCAGCCCGGCCAGCGCCCCGGTCCCGATGCCGCCCAGCACGCCGACCCAGATAGGCATCTCCCAATTCGTGACGAAAATCGCCGTCATCACCGCCGAGAGCGTCATCACCGTGCCGATGGACAGGTCAATCCCGCCCGTGATGATCACGAACGTCACGCCGAGCGCCAGCACGCCGTTGACAAACGTTGAGGTGAAAATGCCGACAATGTTGGTGGACCGGGTGAAGTTGGGCGACTGGAAGGCGAAGAAGGCGAACAAAATCACTAACGCCATGCCTGCCAACATGCGGCGCGCGGTTTCAGAACGCAGCAGCGCGCCAATGGTAAAATTCGCCCGTGTGGGTTCCGCTTTGGTCGATACTGAAACGCCCATAATTATTCTTCCTATGCTTAAATACTATGCTGACTCGCGTACCACGCCCTCGCGTTGGGTGGCATAATGCATGATGCGTTCTTGCGTCGCTTCGGAAATATCCAGTTCGCCGGTGATGCGCCCCTCGCACATCACCACCACGCGGTGACTCATGCGCAGGATTTCCGGCAGTTCGGACGAAATCATGATGATCGCTTTGCCCTGGCGTACCAGTTCGTTCAGCAGTTTATAAATCTCGCTCTTGGCCCCCACGTCGATCCCGCGCGTGGGTTCGTCAAAGATCAAAATGCGCGTGTCGGCGGTCAGCCACTTGGCGATGACGACCTTCTGCTGGTTGCCGCCGGAGAGGTGCTGTGTCTTCTGTTTGGTGCTGGGTGTGCGAATGCCCAGCATATCAACCGCTTCTTCCGCTGTGCGCCGGATATCGTTGGGCTTGACCATGCCAAACAGGTTGAGAAACCGCCGGAACGACGACATCACCACGTTGGTTTCAACGTCCATGCCCAGTGTCAGCCCGTAACGCTTGCGATCTTCGGAAAGATAGCCAATGCCATACGCGACCGCGTCGCTGGGGTGGTGGATGTGAACGCGCTTGCCGTCGATGTAGATTTCCCCGGAGTCGATGGGGTCCGCGCCGAACAGCGTGCGCGCAAACTCGGTGCGGCCCGCGCCCATCAGCCCGGCAAACCCGACGATCTCCCCGGCGCGCAGCGTGAAGTTAATGTCCTTGAGCACGTCGCCGCGATTCAGATCGCGCACTTTCAGGATCACGGGTTGGTCCTGGTCTTCGGGAATCTCCGGTGAGGTTTCGTAGATCGTGCGCCCGACCATCATGTTAATAATCTGATCGACGGTAGCTTCCGGGGTCGGGACCGTGCCCACATAGTGCCCGTCGCGCATCACGGTGATGCGGTCGGAGATCTGCTTGAGTTCTTCGAGGCGGTGGCTGATGTAGACGATCCCAACGCCGTTGGTGCGCAGCTCGCGGATGATGGTGAACAGCTCATCGATCTCGGTATCAGTCAGCGCGGCGGTCGGCTCGTCCATGATCAGCACGTCGGAGTTAAACGACAGCGCCTTAGCGATCTCGACCATCTGCTGCTTGGCGACCGATAAATCCGACACTTTCATGCGCGGACTCATCTTGAGATTGAGCATATCAAGATAGACCATCGCATTGCTGTTGATCTTTTTCTCGTTGAGTACAAACGGCAGCACGCGCGGCTCGCGCCCGATGAAGATATTCTGTGCGACCGTGAGGTGATTCATCAGGTTGAGTTCCTGGTGAATCATGCTGATGCCGAGGGACTGCGCGGCGCGCGGGTTGGAGATGTCCACTTCGTGCCCCTTGACGGTCACGACGCCTTCATCTTTGGCGTAGATGCCGGCAAGGATTTTCATCAGGGTGGATTTACCCGCCCCGTTCTCGCCAACCAGCGCGTGGACTTCGCCCGGATAGAGGTCGAACCGGGCTTGTGAGAGCGCATGAACACCCGGAAAGGATTTTTCGATCCTTTCCATCATGACTAATGCTTGATTCATGTGTTAAATCCCGTGCGCAAGTTAAAAATTGTCGTTATTTAGTGGGCGGCAGATGCCACCATGTGTCAAAAATTTACAGTATGGTAACGATAACATGATACCGGTAACATATCACAACTTGATTGGGATGTCAAATAGGTTGATGCCAGTTGATGATTATTCGGTTGCACAACGAAACCGAACGACATCCTGTACCGTGTGCGACGGTTCCCGGCGGCGCAGTATACCGCGTGCGCCCCGCGCGCAGCGTGCGAAACCAATCGAAAGCGCCGGGTGGTTCGCACGCCGCTACTGTACATCATACAACACATTTACACGCGGGGGCTAGTCACGTATGTTTCAAATGGGTGCGTTTCAATTTCGGGGCAAAAAGATACACCACAGAGGACACAGAGGTTTTCAAGAGAAAAGAGAGAAAACCAGAGGGTATCTGGGTCGGAAACAGTCCCGTGTTTTCTCAGGGTTTTCTCCCATAATTTCTCCGTGCTCTCTGTGTTCTCTGTGGTGAAAAAATCCTGCCCCCCATCCGCAATGCCCCCCCCCCCGCGTACCAGTTACTCCGCCACCACGCCGACCGTCAGCAGCAGGTTGGCGTAGACGCGCGCCTCGCCGGTAGCGATCACCAGGCCCACGTCCGGCGTGCGCGCCAGGTCGTAGAACGCGAACCGCTCAACTCGTTCCAGCGCGATACCGGGCAGATGCACCGCAAACTCGCTGAAGATCGGCGGCGTGCTGCCGTCGGCGGGCTGCATGACGTGCGCCGCCTCGACCGGGATCGCCGTCACCAGCGTTTCGAGCACGTCCGTAGCCGTGATCAGCCCGCGCCGCAGGTTGAGGAACACGAACGCCGCCGCCGGGTTCGCGCCGGTGGTGAACGGGAAGTTGCCATCGGCGATCAGCACCTTGCTGCCGTGCCCTAACTGGCCGAGCGCCGCCAGGATTCCGGGGTGGGTTAATGGTGTACGCAGCATCTTTTTTTTCTCCTCTGAAAATAGCGATAAGCGGTAAGCTTTAAGCCGTCAGCGAAAGGCAGA
>CAZMNL010000168.1:0-6625 GCA_964567525.1 uncultured Anaerolineaceae bacterium | reverse complement strand
GTGCAGCCGGATGACTCACTGTTCGGGACGGTGGTGGTGGTCGTTGATGAAAGCGACCCGTTCTTTGACCTGGGCAGCGTGGACGGCGCGGACGCCTTCAGCAGCGCCGACGGCGTGTGGATCGGGCACAACCTGGCGCGTGTGCTGGATATCGACACCGGAGACGTGATCTCGCTGCTTTCCTTTGACCAGGCACACGCCGTCACAGTCAAAGGCATCGTGTCGCAGGCTATCGGCAGCCCGGTGTTTGTGCCGCGCAGCCTGTTTGTGCAGTGGACACCGGGCGGCATTTTCCCGGCTAACAGCGTGCTGGTGCGCGTCGCGGACGGGCAGGCCGACACGGTGCGCGCCGCCGCTATCGCACTGCCGGGCGTGCGCGCCGTCGAAGTCCTGGCCGAATACGACCACGATATTAACGGCTATCTCCAATACTACCGGCTCAATACGCTGATGTTTGGCAGCTTTGGACTGGTGCTGACCCTGGCGCTGGTCTTTAACACGGTGAACGCCAGCCTGCGCGAGCGCCACGAAGAACTCACCATTCTGCGCGCGCTGGGTACGAAGGGTTACGAGATTGCGTTGATGATCACGCTCGAATTCATGGTTATGGTGGTGATCGGCATGGCGATTGGGCTGCCATTAGGGCGCATAGCGGGGTACAACCTGACGACTGCCTACGACACCGATTACTATGGCATTCTGCCGCTGGTCAAGTCGCTGTCGTATGCCATCGGCATCGGCGGGCTGCTGCTGGTCGTGCTGCTGGCGGAGATTCCCGGTTTGCGCGCGGTACAGCGTGCCAACCTGGGCGACGTGTGTAAATCGCAGTCGTTTTAAAGCGGCAAGCTGTAAGCAATCAGCAGGGCGGCGGGTGCTGGCAGGGGCAGGCTTGGAAACCTGCCCCTGAACCAGAGCATGGAAACAACGCCGGGGGATAAATAACACAGGTGATCAGGAGGCGGCCTGCTCAAGCGGCAGCGCCACCAAAAAGGTGCTGCCGCGGCTGACCCGGCTCATGACCGAAATCGTGCCCTTGTGCTGCTCCACAATCGTCTTGACGATAGACAACCCCAGGCCCGACCCTTCCTCACGCTGGTACTCGCCCTGCTCAATGCGGTAGAAGGCATCGAACAGGTAGGGTAGATCATTCTCAGGAATACCAAATCCGGTATCCGAGACGGTGATTAACGCCTGCTCGCCGTTGTGCCGCGCGGAAACCGTCACCTGCCCGCCAGGGGGCGTATACTTGATCGCGTTGGAAACCAGGTTCTCCATCACGCGCGTCATGCGCTTGACATCGATCATCAGCGATACCCCGATGGCAGGCGGCAGAAAGATCAACTCCACGCCTTTCTCGTCAGCGACCGTATGGAAACCCTGCAAACTCGCCGCGAGGAACGGCCCCAGCGGAGTCATTTCACGGTGGAAGTCCATACCCGTTTCGATCTGCGCCAGGTCGAGCACATCCGTCACCAGGTTGCGCATTTTCTGCACGCTGAGTTCGATGTTTTGCCGTGCTTCGGTGAGCAGTTCACGGTCCCTGCCGGAAAGCTCGATCCGTTCCAGCACGCGCACATAGCCGAGGATCACGTTTAGCGGGTTGCGCAGGTCGTGCGTTGCCATGCGGATGAACTCCGTCTTCATGCGATCCAGCGTTTCGAAATGCTGGCGATCCTGCTCGCGCAGTGTTTCGATCTGGTGGCGCTGGTGGACCAGGGTTAGCAGGTTAGCGATACGGGCCAACACCTCCTTGAACTTAAACGGCTTGGTGATGTAGTCTGAGCCGCCCACATCAAAGCCTTTGACGATATCTTCCACGTCCGTCAGCGCGCTGATAAAGATCACGGGGATATCGCACGTGCGCGGGTCCACCTTCAAGTGGTGGCAGACTTCGTAGCCGTCCATGTCCGGCATAAAGATATCGAGCAGCACGAGATTCGGCGGATCCTGTTGGGCAATTTTCAGCGCATCCGGCCCGTTGGAGGCTTGCTGCACCTTGTAACCACGCGAAATCATCATATCAGCCAACAGCTTCACATTGGCCGGGTTATCATCTACCATCAGAATTGTTACATCATTCGGATCAAAGGTATGCGTGGGCACAATCACGACCCTCCCGGAGCCTGTGCGTGTGTCAGTTGAATTGTAAGCACTGTTGGTAAAAGCGGTCAAATACCTGTCCAGCAGCGGGATCGCGCTGCTGAATGGTGTGCAGCAGGGCCTCCCAGCTTAGCGTATCAATTGTGATCTGTTCCAGTGTGGGCCGAAACCATTCGGAATACCACTCTTTGTGGGTTTTACCGTAGGCCGCGACGCGCTGCCGCGCCTTCTGACGGATCGCCTCGCGGTTTATCTGTTCAGCATAGGCGTGTGACGCGATCTGCGCCTCTGGAGCCAGCACATAAAACCCCAGTTGGTCCATATCCACCGGGTAACAATTGGCGCGGCGCAGCGTTTCGGTGACGGCGGCGACAGTGCGCGCTGCCTCGTCAAAGTAGCGCGCAGCCTTGATCCCACCGCCCAGCGGTCGGAAGAGTCGTGCTACGATCACCACCAAAACGCGCGCATCTGGATGCAAAACCACGCTCACACTTTTGCCGTCCACCCGGATATCAAAATCCCCAATCACACCATCGACGCGAACGCGCTTTTCGGCAAGCTGGTCATCAGGATGCCGTTTTTGGAACACGGTCCGCAACCGTGCGTCCGTAAACCACCGCGCATTCGGTGGAACAGTCAGCGGGTGGGCTGTGCCGGGATGCGATGCCAACCAATCCAGCGTTACCCGCAGCAGCCATTGTTCATTGAACAACACATCCGGCGGGCATAAAGGTGTAGAGGTTCGACAGGAATGCAGAATCGCTGCGATATAGTCCAGGACCACACCGCACCCCCTTTCTGACTGGTTGTCATCGCATACAGGCCGGGCTAAGTTTTGTTATTAGTGTACACGTTCCTCAACCAGTTGGAAACTTTGCTGTGTCACTGGTTACTTCTGTCGTGGCGTGCTCGCAACCGGGCAGTTAGCCGGGTCGCAGCAGATCGTAATCCCCACCAGGAACCAGCAGCTCACGTCATCGGGGGCGATAGTCTCATAAAATATCCAGGACATACGCCATATCCTGTTCGTGAGCGATGGATCGGTCACGGAGCACGAGATGCTGAACAACGTGCAACTTATACCGCCTTACGAACCAAGTGTCTGCTTATGTTTGTGCGTCCGTCCACGTATACGGCCACGCGGACGGCTCCGCGACCAGTTCCAGGTCAACCGGGAGCCGCTGCAAGTCATAGATCGCGTTGCTCAGCCGGTATTCGGTCCAGAACACGACCCGGTGAAAGCCCGCTTCCCACAGCCGGTAGATCGCGCCGCCCCACATCGGGTTGTAGCGCAGCACCGCGTCCAGCGAGTCATCGTCGCGCCGTTGGATCACTGGCAGCACGCAGTCGGCGATGGACGCCTTCAGCCGGTCCACATAACCGGATAAGGCCGGTTCGCGGGCCGGACCGACGATCAGACGGGCGCTCTCCGGCAGCACGGTATAGGCCCACAGGGTACCCGGTACATCCGTGCGGCAGGCTTCGATCCCGGCCACGACCCGTCGCGCCAGCCGGTCACCGGCGAACAGCAGCGCGTGTCCACTGACCACCAGCACGATCTGCGCGTAAAAATCTTGCGGTTCGCTGTCGTATAACGATTCAATATCAAAATCGATTGTATCATTCACGCCTGTATACGCACCTTTCGCCGCGCTTTGTATCGCCATGCTATAACCTGCTGCATCAACAGTGCTTATAACAATCGCCCGGTAAAACGTAACGGAGCAAATCACTATGCGCTGGCAACGATCCCTGGTATTTGCGCTGATGGCCGCGATTCTCATCACCCCGCCGTTCATGGCCCTATTATATCTGGCGGAGCAAACCGCCGAACTGCCGTTTGTACCCTTCGACCTGTTTGACTGGATCGCGCGCGCGCTGCCCGGTGACGTGCTCACGCAAGGCATCGATACAATGGTCGAAGCCATCGACCGCCTGGACCTGGGCGAAACGTCCGAGGCGGCCAAGGCCCTCGAAACTGTCTTCGCGCTGCTCACATTCCTGGGCCTGGGCGTCGGACTCGGCACCGTGCTGTATCTGGCGTTCGGGCGGATTCCCTGGCAGCGGCAAGGACTCGAACGCTATCTGCCCGGCGCGCTGGCGGGGGCCGTGATCAGTGTCCCGTTTATCCTGATCAGCATTGACCTCGCCATTGGGGACACGCCCGCCTCGGCAATTGCGCTGTGGCTGGTGATCGCCTTCGCCGCCTGGGGATTCGCGATCCAGTGGATGCAGGTCCAGCTAGCCCAGCGCGCCCCGGCAGACGAGGCCGCACCGGAAGCCGCCGAAGCAGCGACTCCCCCTGCGGCCCGCACCGGCACGGCCTACGCGCGGCAGGTCAGCCGCCGCGACTTCCTGATCCGCGTCGGCGGCACAACCGCGACCCTGACCGTGATCGGCGCGGGCATCGGGCGTTATCTCGAATGGCGCGACGAGCAAGCCTACCAGGAATTGATCGAGGAACGGCGCGCGGCTGTCGTCCCGGAAGGGCTGCCAAATGCCGGGGCGGACGTGGAACCGGCCCCCGGCACGCGCCCGGAGTATACCCCGCTGGAAGATCATTACCGCATCGATATCAACGTGCGCCCGCCGGAACTCGACGGCGAGGCGTGGCGGCTGAATGTCGCCGGCCTGGTGGAAAACCCGCTGACGCTCTCGTTAGAGGACCTGCGAGGCGGCTACGAGGCGATGGACCAGTACATCACGCTGTCGTGCATCTCGAACCCGATCGGCGGCACGCTGATCAGTACCACGCGCTGGTCCGGCGTCCCGCTGCAAGACGTACTGGCCGGTGCCGGTTTGCAGGAAGACGCAACCCACATCAAAATCACCAGCGCCGACGACTTCTTTGAAACCGTCGCACTGGACCTGATCAACAGCGACCGCCGGATCATGCTGGCTTATCACTGGGACGGCATCCCACTGCTGTACAAGCACGGGTTCCCGCTGCGCATCTACATTCCCAACCGCTACGGCATGAAGCAGCCCAAGTGGATCACCGATATCGAGGTCATGGATCACGATGAGGACGGGTACTGGGTCGAGCGCGGCTGGTCCAAGACCGCGATCATGAAAGCGACCTCGGTGGTTGACGTGGCGGCCAGCGACCGCACCTTCGAGCGCGAGGGCGTGACATATGTACCCATTGGCGGCATCGCCCACGCAGGCGCGCGCGGTATCTCCAAAGTCGAGGTAGCCGTCGATGGCGGGGATTGGATCGAGGCGCAGTTGCGCGAGCCGCTCTCTGACAGGACCTGGGTGATCTGGCACTATGACTGGCCGTTTGACGCCGGGCGGCACACCTTCGCCGTGCGCTGCTACGATGGCGAAGGCACCATGCAGATCACCGAAACCACCGGCAACCGTCCCGACGGCGCGACCGGCATTCACACGCTGACGCGCACGATCTGAGCGACTCCACATTTCGCAGCGACAGGGGCGGGCCAGCCAAACCGCCCCTGTATGATTCCTGCCGTAAACTCTCTAGAGAACACGGTTATTTCCCTTCCCCGGCTCACATGTTGCGCTACCCTACATTACGCAAAATCGCACGCAAGAGTTACCGTCAGCCGAACGCGGGCAAACCGGCTGTGGCGCTTTCGCCCCCTGTCCGGTAGCATTAAGCTCGCTTTGCGCCGAATAGAGGAGTCCTTATGCCCGCCGCGATCAGCGAGCCGACTCGCACCGAACTACACGACATCCCGCCCGAATCCACGCCGCCGGAGAGCATGGCGCGCGCCACCGGTGTGATCGCGCTGGGAAACGTCGCCAGCCGGGTGCTGGGCTTGCTGCGCGAGATCATACTCTCGCACCTGTTCGGTGCGGGTGCGGCGGTGGATGCCTTCAACCTGGCGATCATCGTGCCGCGCAGCCTGTACGACCTGCTGATCGGCGGGCACGTGAACTCGGCGCTGGTCCCGGTGCTGAGCGCGTATGCTGTCCCGGAAAAAGACCGCCGCGACCTGTGGGACCTCGTCAATGCGCTGCTCGGCCTCTCTGTGATCGTACTCTCGGTGCTGATCCTGCTGCTGGAAATCTTCGCGCCGCAGGTGATCGGTCTTGTCGCGGCCCGCGATGCCAGCCCGGACGTGATCGCGGAGGCCACCGCGCTGCTGCGCATCACCGCCCCGGCGCTGATGTTCCTGAGCCTGTTCGCGGTGGTGTCGGGGCTGCTGTACGCGCTGCGGCGCTTTACGTGGCCCGCGTTCGGTTCGACGGTGTTCAACGGCACGATTGTGATCGTCACGGTGGCGTTTGCAGAGTCGCTGGATATCAAGGCGGCGGCGCTCGGCTGGCTGGTCGGCGCGGCGGTGCAGCTCGCGCTGCAAGCGCCCGGTCTGCGCGATACGCGGCTGCGGCTGCGCGTGCGCGGGGTGTTCCGTCACCCTGGCGTGCGCCGGATCGGGCTGCTGTACCTGCCGGTCATGGCGTCGCTGGCGTTGGATGTGCTGGTCAACCGCCCGTTTAGCTACAATCTCGCATCCGGCACGGGCGAGGGCAGCATTTCGTACATGACCTGGGCCAC
>CAZMNL010000167.1:0-6647 GCA_964567525.1 uncultured Anaerolineaceae bacterium | reverse complement strand
TGAACCATTTTCCCCTCATTTTCCATACCTCCGGGAATTGCTGGTAGGAGACGTAACAAGCGTCGGGGGCTGCTGGTCGACGGCGGCAATCGCGCACAATCGCTGCCCGCCCACTGCTAACCATTCCTGCAACGTGGCGCTGTTTTCCTCACCGTTCACCACGTCCTGCCACAGCCCGGTAGCCCATTTGTAGTAGGACTTGGTCTCGTCAGGCCAGTTGGCATAGGGGCGCTGCGTGACCGATGGGCCACCGTTATAGCACGCCGCCGCGATGCCCAGATCGCCACCGGCAAACACTTCCAGGCACTCGCGCAGAATACGCACCCCGTGACGGACATTGGTGTCCGGGTTAAGCATGTTTTCACCATCATCAAAGTGAAACGGCATCACCTGCATCAAGCCGTTTGCCCCTACCCAGGACAATACATCCGGGCTGCCGCACGATTCGATCTGCATCAGGACAGCGATCACATTGGGGTTGACCGCGTATTGATCGGCCCAAGCGTAAATCCGGTCTCGCCAGTACAACACCTCTGGCGTATAAAAATCCGCCAGCGGCGCATCGGGATCGTAGATATGCTGTGCAGCGATCTCGTCTCCGCCGGTCAGACGGTCAAGCGGCAAATATCCCGCAGCCCCCAGGACACCCACCAGCGCCGCGATCACCAACACGACCAGAAGCACGGCCACCCAACGCGGCGGCGCTTGGGGCGGCGGAGTCTCTGGAGCAGTCTGTCTGGATGGGCTTTTCCGGCGCTGAGATTGTTTGCTCATAACGACCTTTCGCAGCAGCTAGGTAGTGTTGACATTTTCGCTCGTGGGCGAAGCCATTTTGAGTACAAATGTCAACACGGCCTAAACAGTCACCATGCGCAAGGGCAGCGGCACGAAGATCAGCACAAAGATCACGAGAGCGAGATAGGCAATGCGCCGCCGCCGGATATCTAACGGTGTCACATTATCAAGCGGCACGGCGTAAAAACGCCCAAACATCAGGAACAAAAACGTCAGCAGCCACCATACCGAACTCAACAGCGACAGCGCCACAAATACCGCCAGCATCGGCCAGTACAACTGGCGCGCCCGGTCCCCTAACAACGTGTACGTGATATGCCCGCCGTCCAACTGCCCCGCCGGAATCAGGTTCAGCGCAGTGAGAAGTAACCCACTCCAACCGGCCCAGGCCACCTGATTCACAAACACATCTTCACCATCACTCGGCAGAAATTCACCAAAAACCACATATTTTGCTGTCGCGTAGAGGATCGAATTGCCCTCAACCATGTAGCTTTCATCCTGTGGCAGCGGTTGAATATCAGAGGTAATCAACCCGATGAACAGCACTGGCAATGCCACTACAAGCCCGGCGAGCGGCCCCGCGACTCCTACGTCGAACATGACCTTGCGGTTCGGGGTGGGTTCACGGAACAGGATAAACGCGCCAAGCGTGCCAAAAATGTGCAGCGGAAACGGGATGAAATACGGCAGCGAAACGTTTAACCCGTGCCGGCGCGCGGTGATGTAATGCCCCAATTCGTGTGTCCCTAGAATCAACATCATGCTCACGGCAAACGGCCAACCGTCCAGCAAAAATAAACCTTCGCTGTCTCGGTTTCCTGCCGCCTGCATCGCGCCAACTAACAACAGGCTCAGAATCGTGAGTACAAACAGCAGAATATGCGGCCACAGAGGCCGTTCAGGAGCCTTTACACGGCCTTTGAGGGCCAAGAGAACATGATGCCCCTCCTCATCGGTGCGTATTGCAACATGGAAATCCAGCGCCTCAAATTGCTCGTCAAGCTGCGCGTAAGCCTGTTCACTATCCCCACGCAGCCGTCCCACATAACGCACGACAGCAGGTGGCACCGGGTCGTAATCGACGGAATAAATGTCAAATACCGCGCTCACCAGCGATTCAATCTGCTCAAAGATTGAATCGCGCGGCGGGTGCTGTGTCTCGGTTTGTTGCTCCAATGGAGCATCGCCGGTCAAAAATGCTGAAGGTTCGTTTAGCATATCCGATTTTTCTATCTCATTTTCAAGGCGTGGCTTCAGTTGTTACAGCGAGAGGGAGAATTTCCCACCTGTTGGTTTGCGCGTCCAATGCCAGGATGCCCCCATCCCGCATACGCATGTACAGGGCGGCGATGCTCAGTTCCACCGAGTCGGCCTGGAACATACCGTCAAATGGAATCTCCGGCGAGATCGCCCAGCCCAGCCGGTCCTGTACACGCTGGTTGGAACGCCAGATCAGGCCAAATCCCCGGACGGGCTGCTGCATCCCAGGCGGCGCGTTGAGCGCATCATCCCGTTCGGGATCGCCTTCGCTGAAGTTGTCGGGATACTGCGCCCATCCAGGCGATCCGCCATCCTCAAACACCACGTAGATACGATTTTGCGCCTCAACCCAGATCATGCGCCCACGCTCAAATGTCTGCTCGGCCTGTGCGGAAAACTGCGGCGGCGCAGCCGGGCACGCATTCGGAGCCGGATCAAAAAACCATACTTCCGGGCATTGCAGCGGGATCAGCAGCGGCTGCTCGACGGTCGCGCCACCGGCATCAGCTTCCAGCAGAAAACGCGCCACATCGCGGTCTTCGGGCCGCGTGCCAACCGTAAGCTGTCCCGATGCGTTCACATCCCAGCGCCAGATGCGCTCGCCATCTTCATCTACCCGGAAGATGCGCGCATAGCTGACGCCGCGCACACTCCAAAACAAGGTCACATTCGTGCCGGGCTTGGCAAACTCGGCATTGGTCGTGAAGTATTCCACCGATACGCCCGCCAACGTCGGCGCGCGCGTGGCGGTTTCGGTCGCGGGTGCGGGCGACAGTGTCGGGGCCAGCAGACTGGTCGGCGAGGGACCGGGCGTAGGTGTGGTCGGCGGACGTGTCGGCACCGGGGTAGCCGTCACCACCACGCCAACCGGGGCCGGTGTGCTCGTGAGCGTGGGCAGCGGGGTTGGCGTCTCCGTTGGCACATATGTCACGATAGCGGGCTGTGCGTTCCCGCCGCAGCCGCTCATGCTCAGCACTACAAACACCAGCATCAACGCACTGGACCACTGTCCCCGCCGTATTAGCATTCGCACCGTTCGCTGACCCTCGTTGGCTCTCTGGCTTCACCTACTATTAAAACGTCGCGGCTCCCAACAGCGGTAGTTCGCTCGTTGCAGGCGCTTCAATCGGCAGTGCAAAAGTAAACACCGACCCATTTTGGGGGTTGCTGCGCACCCAGATACGCCCGCCGTGTGCATCCACCGCGAGCTTGCAGAACGCCAACCCCAGGCCAACGCCATACGGCATATTACGCTGGCGCACCCGCGCAAACTTGTCAAAAATGTGTTCCAACGCCTCTGCCGGAATGCCTGGCCCGGTATCTTTAAACCGGAAGAACACCTCATCGCAGCTTGACGCCGTTGTAACGGTCACAACACCATAATCGGGCGAATACTTGATCGCGTTGTCCAGCAGGTTAGCAATCACGCGCACAATCATACCGGAATCAATATACAACATCGGCAGCGCATCCCCCAGTGCCAATCGCATACGAATATGCTTGTCTTCAGCAGCCGGTTGTATCAGTTGCAACGCGCCCTCAATCAGTTCGTTAACGGTGGTGTTTGAGCGATTCAGCAGCTTACTGCCCTGCTCCAAACGCTGTACATCAAGCAGCGACTCCACCATCTGCTGAACCTGTTGTTGGCTGCGCGCAGCGATGCCCAGCAGGTTTTCGATGTCGGGATCGCCGTAATCATCCAACAGTGTTTTCAAAGCTGTTACGCTGGTGTAGATGTTGCCCAACGGCCCGCGCATATCGTGATACAACATCGCGGCTAAGTCCTGGCGCAGCCGGTCCAACGCCAACTCAGAAGTGAGATCGTGTTCGATCCACTGTACATAGTCTTCGCCCAGGTTGTTGTGAATACGCTTCACAAAGACCTGCACCGGCAGCCGCTCGCCGCTTTTGGTCACGACGACGGAGCGGAACCGCACTTCGCGTCCGCGCGTCAACTGGCTGTAAGCGTCGCCGCGTAACGGGCCGGTCCCGTCGGGATGTACCAATGTGATCCGCTGCATACGAAGTTCATCCGGTGCATAGCCCAGAAACTCCGCTGCGCTGCGATTCAACGATTGAATGTCACCACAAAGATCGGTCAGGATCACTGGCACGATCACATCGTCAAACAGATGACTGTAACGCAAATTAGCACGCCGCGCATCTTCCAGCAGCAGCGTGTTCGCCAGCGCCGCCGCCCCCATCTCACTGATCGCGTTGGTCAGATTCACCGCGTCCGCAGTAAAGTAACTATGCACCGGGTGTGCCAGCGTCATCACGCCCACCACATCCCCGGCATGGATCAGGGGCACACACAGCGCTGACCCTGTCTGAGGCGAAAACGGCTCGCCCGGTAAAGGCATCCACAGCGGATTGCTGGTAATATCGTTGATCACAACCGTGCGGTAATTGTGCGCCACGAATCCGGCCAGGCCATCGGCAAGCACGCGCTGCATGACGGGATGCGGATCAATGTCACGCCCACCACCCAGCGCATAAGCCGTCTGAAGCATATTGTCACGCAGTACCATGATACTCGCGTGCGGCGTCCCAAGCGCCTCGGCGGTCGCATTCAGTACGCGCCGCAGCACCTCTTTGGACGAAAGTTCGGCATTCAATTCATGTGACAGGCGGTAGATCAGCGCCAGTCGCAGCGCATCGCTAAACCGCGCCTGGAAACCCGATGTTGTCGGCATATGCTCCACCTTAACTTATCTCTCGCCTATTCTAACACAAGCACCGGGATCACGGATGCTGATCACGTGGTCTGGATTTGCTTCAGATACCGTTTGGGGGCCGGTTTCAGACTCTCGCGTACCCCCTCGACCACGAGCCGTCGCGCCGCTTCATCATGCTGAAAGTCCATATCGTCCGCCGGAACGACCAGCACAGGGCAGCTTTCCCAGCGATTGATCCAGTCGTCGTACATCTCATTGAGCCGGTTCAGATAGTCGGGCGAAATCTCGCGTTCAAAATCACGCCCACGCTGTGCGATGCGCTCCAGCAGCGTGTCTACATCACTCTTGAGGTAAACCAGCAAGTCCGGCGGCGGCAAAAACGCGCGAATCCCGGCGTACAGGTCGTGATAAGCAGTGTAGTCGCGCTCGGACATCAAGCCACGTTCAAACAGGTTATGCGCGAAAATCTCCGCATCTTCGTATACGCTGCGATCCTGCACCACCGACCCCGGATGGTCCACCAGTTGGCGGTGGTGCTGCAAGCGCCGCGAAAGGAAAAATACCTGCGAATGAAAGCTCCAGCGCTGCATATCCGCGTAAAAATCTGCCAGGTAGGGATTCTCGTCAACGGCTTCGTAAAAAGGCTTCCATCCGAATGCCTCGGACAGAATCGCGGTCAGTGTGGATTTACCAACGCCAATATTCCCGGCAATCGCTACAAATTCCTTGTGGTGAACCAGCGGTGCGATCATGCCCCATCCCCTTCGTGTTTCGCCGCTAAATCGCCCCATTCACGCACGTTGTTCACGCGCATCTTCTCCAGATAGGCTTCTTCCAGGTCGATGCCCACATAGTTCGCCAGCTTGAGCACATACGCCAGCACGTCGGCAAGTTCTTCGCGGATCGCCGGCAAGGCTTCGGACGCGGTGCGCCCCTGCGAAACCGCGACCCACTGCTGCGCAAAGGCGCGAGCCAGTTCGCCCATTTCTTCCTGCAACAGCAGCACATTGAAATACGGATCGGTTGGGAAGCCCTTGTCGTGGTCTAACTGCCGGTGGAACTGCTGAAAATCGCCCAACCGCCGCGTGGTTTTGTCCAGTGCCACTTTTTCCCCAGTTTCGACCACCACCGTCGGATCGTCGGAATCCATGCCGGGCAGTGTGGGCTGCTGAGGCCCCTCCCCTAACGCGCCGCGCAAGCGGTTGAAAACCCAGACGCGGTCTTCTGCGCTGCGCACAAAGTCAATGTCGTTGGTGTCGATGGTCAGCACCGGGGCGGCCTCATATGCGCCAAAAAAGCGCTCGTAGGTCACGCGCAGACTGTCGATATAGTTCGGGTCCATGTTGCGCTCGTAGGGCCGGTCACGCGCGGTAATGCGATTCATCAGCGTTTCGGTGCTGGCTTTCAGAAAAACCACCAGGTCCGGCGTGCGGACGTTCTCGGCCAGCGCTTCCTGGACGCTGTAATACGTGTTCAGCTCGTCGCCTTCCAGGTTGACCTGGGCAAAGAGCCGGTCCTTGTCAAACATATAATCGCTGGTCAGCGGTGGGGGCAGCATAGCAAGCTGACGCTGCTGGTGGTAGCGACTGAGCAAAAAGAAGATCTGGGTCTGGAACGCATACCGCGCGCGGTCAGCGTAAAAGTTGGAAAGGAACGGGTTCTCCTCGAACACTTCCAGCACCAGGCGGCCTCCGGTTTCCTTCTGGAACATGCGCGCCAGCGTGGTTTTGCCCACGCCGATGACCCCTTCGAACACGATATAAGCCTGCGTCAAGTTCATCACTCACAACCTACTTTGAGATGAGCCATACAAAAGACCACCCAAACAGGCCAGCACAGGCTATCTCACTGGCTGTTCGTAAGTTTTGGATGGACATCCAAAATCACCAACGGAAAATGTGGCAAAAAAAT
>CAZMNL010000166.1:0-6654 GCA_964567525.1 uncultured Anaerolineaceae bacterium | reverse complement strand
TTGCCGTAGCTTTGAGGTATGTCAGCGAACGCGCCCATCGCCATATTCGATAGCGCGCGACGGCCAGCAGTTCGGCACGCGGCACGCGCCGCCGCGTATCTTCGGCCCCTTCGCCCAACGTGACCAGCCGCAGGAACATCTGGTGCGCGGCTTCACGACCTGCTGCATCGAGTTCGTCATAAATGGCTTCAGCGCGTCGTGCCAACGCGCCGGTTGTTTTGCCGATGTGTTCATAGGCGCGACATGTCAGGTGGCGGCCTTCGCGGTTGTCGAACAACTCGGTCAGGGCATATTGTAGCAGCGGCAGCGCGCCGGGCTGGTAATGAATCTCCGAAACTATCGCTGCAACCAGGCCTTCTTCGAACGTCACGCCGACCTGTTCCGCCGGTTTGCTGATCGCGCGCTGCAATTCTTCGGCAGAAAGCGGCAGGATCGTTTCCATCCGGCTGCGCACCATCTCACCAAATACGGAATAATGCAGCGGTTTATCGTAAAAATCGGCGCGCAGGGTGATCAGAACCCGCACCCGGCTGCGCGGCGCGGTGGCGGCAGCATACAGCAGGTCCAGGAACTGCTGGCGGCTGGCTTCATCCTCGACCAGCGTAAAAACTTCCTCGAACTGGTCCACAATCACCACCAGCTCGCTGTCGTCATCCGGTAGGATGAGCTGTGACGCTCGCAGCAAGCCGCGTTGGTCGCGGTTGAGCGGTTCGTGCAGGTTGCGCGCCTGGTCGGCGGCGATACGCATCAGCGCAATTTCCAGCTCGTCGAGGGGATGGGGACCCGGCAGCATGTCCACGATGAACCATTTCTCCGAGCCAACCAGGTCGCCGCGCCACAGGGCCGGGATCAGTCCGGCACGTACCACGCTCGATTTACCACTGCCGCTGGGACCCACTACCGCCAGGAAGCGCGTAAATTCCCCCGTTTCGCCCATGCGTGTGACCAGTGTCCCGGTCAGTTTTTCGCGCCCGAAAAAGTCGCGGGTATCGGCTGGTTGGAAGGGGCGCAGCCCTTTGTACGGATTTTCGGCCTGGGGCAGCAGGCTGGTGTTGACATCTTCGCCTGTGATCGTCAGCAGGTCCGAATCGCTCTCGCTGTCTACCACCAGATTCAGTTCGCGCGCGCGGACAATGCACTGCATCCGGCTGCGCACGCCCAGCTTGCGGTAAATCTGGTAGATGTACCACTTGACCGTGCTGACTTCGATGAACAACTCCCCCGCGATTTCCTTGTTCGACAGCCCGGCGATGATACGGACAAGAATATCCTGTTCGCGGCGCGTCAACTGCTCGACGACATCAGCGCCGGGTGTGGTGTGGTCCAGTTGGGCTGCTGTTCGAAAGGCTGCCGCCAACGCCAGGGCATCCTGGTAACGTTTGGTGGGGTCTTTGAACGTTGCTTTCTGGATGACACCATTGATGTCGTCCCATGCACCGTTATCCGAGGTGCGAATCAGCGGCAGCGGATCGTTGAGATGTTTGTACATGCGCTCCACCGACGATAAACCGGGGAAGGGGTGTTTGCCGGTCAGCATTTCGTAGAGCACGACGCCCAGGCTGTAGATGTCGGTGCAGGGCGTGATCGGTTCGCTGCGCGCCTGTTCGGGCGAAATGTAATCGAGGGAGCCGACAATGGCGTCGGCCCCCGTCAGCCCATCGTCTGTCGTGGTGATGTCTTTGGCGATGCCGAAGTCAGCCAGATAGCCGTTGCTGTCTTCGTCGAGCAGAATGTTCCCCGGCTTCAGATCGCGGTGAATGATGCCGCTGCGGTGGGCTACTGCGAGTGCAGCCGCAACTTGATCGAGCAGTAGTGCGGCGGTCTGAAGATCGTAAGCGCTGCTGTGCAGCGCGCTGGCCAAACTGCCGCCGCGAAAATAGCGCATGACCAGATACGCGCCGTCCGGGTCCCGCCAGTAATCGTAGAGCGGCGCGATGTGCATGTGTTCCAACCGGGCGATGGTTTGGGCTTCGATCTCAAAGCGGCGGATAAATTCGGAGTTGTTGGCAAGCCGGGGCAGGATCACCTTAACAGCTACCTCGCGCCCCACCGCCACCTGACACGCCCGGTAGACTGCACCAAAGCCACCTTTGCCAATCTGCTCTTGCAGATTGTAACCTTTGATCGATGTTCCGCTCAGATCGTTCATCAGCGCCCCTCATAATCTCTTTTCTTCTATTGTATGTGGAATTCATGCGCGTATTGAAGATTCCATACTTTTTCCATACCAGCAGTCACTACTTTTTCCCATCTTCCGCGCGGCAGGCTCGCGACATATGATAAAACTGACCTTCATAGCCGCATCACGGGAAAACTGAAAACGAGGGCAAGTTAAGGAGGAATACGCATGTTTACCATTCGAACCAAACCTATGTTATCCGCTTTGCTGGTCGTCATGTTCGCGTTGTCCGCGCTGCTGATGATCCCGGCGGCGAGCGCGCAAGGCGGCGATCCCGAACGCACCGGCTTCCGGCCCGATGCGCCGCCCTACGGCGTGCGCGGTCCGCACCCGGTTGGCTTTATGACGTTCTCTGCTGGTGATGCAGAGCACCCGCTGGAGGGCGCCATCTGGTACCCGGCGCTCAACCCGGACGGGGCTGAGGAAGTCATCACGTATGACCTGGGCATCGGTGATCTCCTGCCAGTACTTAATGACATGGCTGGTCGCGCGATCTCGGAGGGAACGCCTGATGTGGAGAACGGCCCGTACCCGCTGGTGGTCTATTCGCACGGGATGAACGGGCAGCTTTATTTCACGGCGTATTTAAGGGAACACCTGGCATCACATGGATTTGTGGTGATCGCGATGCTGCACAGTGATACGCTGCGTGGTAGCTTCCTGGCCAGCACAGAGGAGGCCCAGGTGGCTCTGGCACAAACTATGCTTGACAGCCTGGTGCTGCGCCCGCACGACATTACTCGGACGCTGGACTATGCCGAGGCACTCACCGGGCCTGAGGGCGCTCTGGCGGGAATGATCGATATGGACCGTGTGGCGGCTGTCGGTCTGTCTTATGGTGGGGCAACAAGCCTACTTGCGGCAGGCGCGCGTCTCGATTTTAGCAGCTTGCCGGAACTCTGTGAGTCGGGAGTTTACGCCAGTATGCTCTCTACCGCGATGTGCCAGCTTCACAGTGCGGACCTGTCTGCCATGGAAGCACACCTGATGGAAGTGGCCGGAGTCGATGGCGCGCCGGGGCAGCTCTGGCCTTCCCTGGGAGATGCGCGTATCGATGCGGCTGTCGCCATGATGCCGGGCGGCGGATCGGTGGTTGTTAGCCAAGAAGGCTATGCCAATATCGGAATGCCGGTGCTGTTCTTTAAGTCCGGCAATGACCAGGTAGCGATCCCTGAATACAACGTCAATCCAGCATGGGCCTACAGCAGCAGTGCCGCAAAAATCCTGGTCACGTTGGATAATGCCGGGCATACAATTGCGGGCCAATGTGATCCGAATGCGGTGAAGGCTATCCCCGCTTTCTTCCCATCGTGCTCCGATCCGGTGTGGGACATCGACCGCGCCCACGACCTGATCGATCACTTTGTGGCGGCGTTCCTGCTGGCGGAACTCTACGGCGATGCAGAAGCAGCCGCCGCCCTCGCGCCGGATGCCGTGCAGTTCCCCGGCATCGGCTACGAAGCGATGGGATTTTAGGTTGGGTAGCCAGGACGGGCGCTCGCGGTAGACGAGTCCCGTTCCTGGTTCAACGTCCGTCCGTCAGAATCGAACAGACAAAAGGAGCGTAACGCATGAATCCCCGTCTTGGCAAGGTTGTGATGTCTGTTGTATTAATCGCCATGTTGGCACTGCCTGCGCTGGTAGTCGTCCCATCCGTCAGTGCGCAGGATGGCCCGTCATACGATGTTTTGATTTACATTCCCTGGCCGTCTTCGAGCTACACAGCCAAAGTGGATGATACGATCTGGATCGCCAGCGAATGGTGGGTCTGCCGCACCCCTGGACTGGTCAGGAATTTTGAAAACGCGTGGGCCGTCGAACTGACAGTCGATGGTGCGCTCGTCCTGGATGGTTCGGTCAAAGCGACCAAGTCTTACTGGTGGCCAGTGATGCAGGGCGAAGAGTTGAACGAGATGTGCCATAACCACCCGGATAAAACCTACGGATCCTTCTGGGTCTACGACCTGAGCGGACTCGAGGTTGGCGAACACGTTATCGCATGGAAGACGACACAGACCCATCAGGTTACCGACATGTACGACTGGGATGAAGATGGCCAGCCGGACCGTTATCCTGCCGGGGTCGTAGATGACGCCAGCGCAACGCTTATTGTGACGGCAGAGTAACCTTGATACTCAGATTGGAGCCTCGGGGTGGGGCTTCGTGTCCACATGCACGTCATCAGTGCTGTGGAGAATATCGCCGGAGGGTCGATTGGTCGGCTCTCCGGTGTATCCTTGTGTACGCAGTTCTGGCGCGCCTAGCCGCGCGCCCAGTCACCGCCGTGCGGCGGTGACCGACCCCCATCCGGGCATGTGACACAGTGTGCAAGACAGCGGTGTGCGCGCCGGTTTGGGCGATGCACCCAGCCGATGTCTGCCCGGAGAGGGTCGCGAGGTAAAACCTCGCCACTCAGACGCCGTGGGGGCTTGGGCTGCCGTGCTCACGCACGTCACCCCTGCGCGGGGAAAAGCACCCCGCGCCCCTGTGGGACTGGCACGCCAGCCCCACAGGGATCACCCCGCAGCGAATCGTCGGAATCCGAGCAGATCGCCCCTCGAAGCGGGGTTGTCGTGCGTGGTTGACGCTCTCTGCGTCGCTGAGCGGATGATGTTGTCTTGCACAGGCGTGCGTTACATCGATGCGCAGGCAGCGAGCGCGCACTCAAGCTCGCTGCACGACAAGCTCGGCCAAGCTGTCGTACTCCGGTACGACACTGGTACGACACGGTACGACAGCTTCAGTAAGCCGCTCCCCCCCTCTGAAGATCGCGCTTCTTAGGGAGTTTCGTGTCACCACGCTCGAAAAATGCCATTGATATTGATGACGACAGCCGCAACGCGCCCGCCGCGCGGCGATTGTACAGCGCACGGGACCCGCTCCCGTCCAGGCACGGCGGCAGTACGCTGGTGCTCGTTTTGCACGCAAAACGGACCAGCGAACTATCGCCTCACACGCTCGCACTCACCACGAACAACCGACCCTCACCCATCCCCGTTTTCCGCTGACCAACGGTTGTAAGACATTGCGCATGTGGCCTTGACGGGCCCCTCCCGGCGCTGTGCCGCCAGAAATGCGGCGCGTTGCCGCGTCTGGACACATGACACGGAGGCTAACATGTCTTAGGGATTTCCAGGGATTAAAACCTCCAAAAGTAGGGTAAACTCAGGATGACTTGAGGAGGTGAGCGAATGGAAGTGAACGAAGAATTGAAAACAGCCTACCGGGAAGCAGCGCAAGCGTTGAAGGGGCGAGATCGCCGGCTTTTTATGGCGCGCATTGTGAAAGTGCAGGGCCGAGGTGGACAAAGCTGGGCGGAAAGAGAACTGGGGTGGTGTCGAGAAACGCTGCGCAAGGGACTTGATGAGTTGGCCAGCGGTGAGCCGATCCCCGACAACTTTTCGGCCCGAGGACGCAAAGCAGCCGAGGTGCATTTGCCGAATTTGCTAGCGGACATCAAAGCCATCGCTGACGAACAGAGTCAAACGGACCCCACGTTCAAAACAACGCGTTTGTATACGCGGATCAGTGCCGCCGAAATGCGGCGTCAACTGATCGCACAGAAGGGGTACAGCGACGAGGAATTGCCCAGTGAGGAAACGATTCGAGTGAAAATGAATGACCTGGGATACACGTTGCGGAGCGTGCAGAAAAGTCGCCCAAAAAAAGATTCCGGAGACGAACGCGATCTTTGATCAGCTGGCACAGGTGCATGCCGATGCCGCACAAGACAACCGTATCTTGCGCATCTCGATGGATGCTAAGGCGACAATCCCACTTGGTTGGTTCTCACGCAACGGGCAGTCGCGGGTGCTCGTGAAAACGTTGGACCACGATTTTAAACCGGAGGAAAAGTTGACCCCGTATGGTATTTTCCTGCCGCAGTACGATGAACTCCATCTGTACTTCACGACGGGACGGGTAACCAGTGATTTCATCATGGATTGCCTGACCGATTGCTGGCACACGATTCACGCTCGGTTCCCGCAGGTGACCACCCTGTTGATTAATCAGGACAATGGTCCGGAAAATCACAGCCGCCGCACCCAGTTTATGCAGCGCATGACCACCTTTGTCGATACCTTTCAAATCAGTGTCGAGTTGGCCTATTATCCACCCTACCATAGCAAATACAATCCGATTGAGCGGGTCTGGGGCATCCTTGAAAAACGGTGGAATGGCAGTGTGTTGGATACCATCGAAACTGTCCTGAACTTTGCCCGACGCATGCGTTGGAACGGGGTGCTTCCCAAAGCGATCAACCTCGTCAAAAAAACCTATCCGACAGGCGTGAGTCTATCAACCCAAGCCATGGCGACTCTTGAACAGCGCTTTGAGCGTTTCCCAGGATTAGAGAAGTGGTTTGTTCGCATCTCACCTCTCCAGCCTTGATTTGGAAGTTTATTTTCTTGGAAAAGCCTAAGCTTCCTGATAGTCGTCTTGTTGCTGTCGCTTGCGGGCCGCCTGTAATGCTT
>CAZMNL010000165.1:0-6680 GCA_964567525.1 uncultured Anaerolineaceae bacterium | reverse complement strand
GGTTCTGCCCGGTTGCCACGTCGTAAACGTGCCAGCGAATATCGGGCGCGTTTTGTGCGCGGGTGGTGCTGTTCGGCGCGCGCGTGCTGGCGAGCGTCAGCATATCACCGCTATCACGTGTGAGCGTGATATACGCGATCTTCGCGCCATCCGGCGACCAGAAAAAAGCGATTACATCATCTGAGATGAACACATTCTCCGCGTCTGCCTGCGCATCCACCACGTACAGGCGGCCCCGGTCGCCTACCGCGTAGGCCACCTGTGTACCATCCGGTGACCACTCAAACGACACCACCCCGCGCAGTTCTTCCGCCAGCGTGATACGTTCCGCACCGTCAAAGATCAACAGGCTGGATTCGCGCAGGTCGGTTACGGTCGTTGCCAGCAGGCGATCATCGACCGGTGACCAATCTACTGCGCGTTGGTAGCCGGGAATTTCCTCGAAGGTCTCCACAATCGCGCCGCTGGCGATATCGTACACCGACAGATCACTGTTGTAATGTGCCCAGAAGATCGATGCGCCATCCGGGGACCAGTCCCAGTAGAACGGGCCACCGGTCGCCAGTTCGGTGATCTCAAACGACGCGCCGGAATCCAGCGCGCGCACGGTGCGCGCGGCAAGCTGACCATTCTCTGCCGTATAGAGTACGGCGAGATCGCGGCAGTTCCCGGCGGGGCAATCCGCCGGCGACCAGGCCGCATAGGTGAAAACTTCGTTCCGCGCATTATAGGCCAGCGCGGGCGCGGAGCCGTCGCGCGGGTCAATAAAAATGCCGAGTGTATAAAACGGGGCTTGCGCAGTGTTGATCCCGAAATAGGCCAACGACCCGCCCACCGCCCAGGTCGGCCAGGAATAGATGCGTGTCACGCCGTTGCCATCGGCGGACACCTGCGTGAAGCGCTGGTCCGTCAGATCGTAGAGATGGATGTTCCCATCGTTCCCGGCGATGGCGAGCGTTCCCTCCGCCGGGGAGTCGGGCTGAGCCTGGCCCACACCGGGCGTAAACGCGATCACGGTCAGCAGCACAGCGGCCAGAGTGAGAGAAAGATATCGTGCGTTCATTGTTGCGGCCTCACGAATAAATGGCATCGTGATTTAGATTATTGCAGAACGCACCGGCAGCCGCCGATGAGAATCGCGTGAAAAGATTGCGCGGGGCATAATCGCGCCTGCGAATCAAACACCGGGGCACAGCCAAACTACCGTCTGCCGTGTCCCGGTGCGGGTGTTACGCGGGGTCTATGCGCCAGCGGTTAGTCGCTGTCGCTGTCCGTGCTGGTGGTGGTGGATGTGCTCGGCTGCGACAGCCCACCCGCCGCATCCATCAGTGATTCCAGGTCGAACAGGAACGGGCTGTTCGACGGGATGACGAGAATCTGCACGTTGTCGGAGAGTTCGTCCACGTAGCGCCACTGGAGCAGCAGCGGGTTTTGCGCCAACTGCTCGTTGATCAGGCGCAGTGCCTCGGTTTCACCCTCGGCGCGAATCTTGGATGCGTCCGCATCACCGCGCGCCAACTCGCGGACCTGTTCCGCTTCCTGGCGGCGCTGCTCGACGCGGAATTCAGCCTCAATCGCTTCCTGCTGCGCGACCTGTTTACGCTCAATCGACGCGACGTACTCCGCCGAGAACTTGATATTGCGGATTCTCACGCTGCTGACCAGGAAGCCTTCTATGTCAAGGCTGTCACGGATGCCTTGTTCGATAGAGTCGACCAGGGCTGTGCGGTCGCCGCTGTAGATCTCTTCGACGCGGAATTCGGTCAGCGCGTTACGAGCTTCACTACGCAGGATAGGCCGGATCAATCCGTTAACATAGCGTTCCTGCCAGCGCTGGTGAACGATATGCGCTCTTGCCGGGTTGATATTGAAGATCAAGGTAATGTCCAGGCTGACTTCCTGCCCGTCTTGCGTCAGCGCGACGATGGCATCATCCCCGCGTACCGCTTCGGCGGGCGTCCCTGCGACGGTGTATTCCTGCTGCGCCACCGAGTAGATTGTTACCTGCTGCACACCGGGGATGATGATATGCAGCCCCGGCCCCAGCGAGTTTTCGGCCAGGTTGCCGGTGACCACGTTGAACACGACGCCGACTTCCTGCGGCTGGATTTCGACTACGCCCGCGCTCAAGACAAAGAACACAATGGCAATCACCACGCCAATCGCGGTGATGACCACGCCGCCGCGTACCGTGTCATTGCGGGATACCGCCTGAGCGGCCATAAATACGCCAAAGCCGGCAACCGCCAGGCCCGCAATGGCAACTACGTTCAGGGCCAGTTCGATCATATTTGCTGCTTCTCCTTATGCGTGTTGATTTTACGCTGGTATTGGCCTGATTTTTTTTGACTCTAGTATGATTATAACAAGTCTGGCGCGTTTGGGCTGAATTTGGGCTGACATCGCGGCGCATTCGCTGACGTTTAGGCGACACTCACATGAAGGTTAACCATGTACCAAAAAGCAAACGGTCACTCCTGTTCGTGTGGGTGACCGTTTTTCGCCGGGCCGTATTGACGGTTCGTATTCTCAGTCCATCAACAGCACCGGGCGGATGCGTTCCATGGCCCAGTCGATATCGTCTTTAGTGATGATCAGCGGCGGGGCGAAGCGAATGATGTTATGGTGCGTCTCTTTCGCCAGGATACCTTCGCGCTGCAACGCCTCGCAGAACCGGCGCGCACCGCCCGCCGACTCGTGCAGTTCGACGCCGATCATCAGGCCCTTACCGCGCACCTCTTTGATGTGCGGGCTGTTGATCTCCGACAGGTGATCCATGAAGTACGCGCCCATCGCGGCGGCGTTCTGGATCATGTTTTCCTCGACCAGCGCCGCCAGGGCCGCCCGCGCGACCGCCGCGCCCAGCGGATTCCCGCCAAACGTGCTGCCGTGATCGCCGGGTTTGAAGACGCCCAACACCTCGCGGCTCGCCAGCGCCGCCGATACCGGGTAGAACCCGCCCGACAACGCCTTGCCAATCGTGACCATATCCGGCCTGACAGCATCGTGATCGCAGGCGAACAGCTTACCCGTGCGGCCCAGCCCAGTCTGAATTTCGTCCGCGATCATCAGCACGTGGTGCGCGTCGCAGATTTCGCGCACACGCTTAACATAGCCTTCCGGCGGCACGACCACGCCACCCTCGCCCTGAATTGGCTCGAACATAAACGCAACGGTGTTCGGCGTGATCGCCGCTTCGAGCGCGTCCGCGTCGCCATAGGGAATCAGCGTAAAACCGGGCGTGAACGGCCCAAAACCGGCACGGTACTGCGGCTCCGAACTGAAGCTGATGATCGAGATTGTGCGGCCTGCAAAGTTCCCCTCACACACAATAATCTCGGCCTGGTTTTCCGGCACGCCCTTGACGGTGTAACCCCATTTGCGCGCGGCCTTGAGCGCGGTTTCGACAGCTTCTGCGCCGGTGTTCATAGGCAGCGCCATCTCGAACCCGGTCAGTTCACACAGTTCTTTATAATATGGGCCAAGCTGGTCATTGCGAAATGCGCGGCTGGTCAGCGGCAGCCGGGTGGCTTGCTCGATCAACGCTTCGCGGATGCGGGGGTGTGCGTGGCCCTGGTTCACGGCGCTGTAGGCGCTCAGACAGTCCATATAACGGTTGCCTTCCACGTCCCACACCCAAACGCCTTCGCCTCTGCTGAGTACGACATCCAGCGGGTGGTAATTATGTGCGCCGTAACGATCTTCGAGGGCGATCAGGTCTGCGGAGTGCGTTTCTTTTACGGTGTCCATAAGTTGTTAAGCCTCTTTAGCCAGTGGTAGCCGGTCGTTCGCGTGTGTCGGGACCAGCCGTACCGACCTCGTACCCATTATATGCAATGTGTACAAATCCAATAGCAGACCATATAGAACCGATCCGGCTGCCATCCGGGCGTGCGTTCGCCAGGCAAGTTGTAAGGCTATAGCACGAATATCCCCCAGGTGCTCTACGCATTCCGTAGCGAATAGGCTTATGATATACATATTGCGAGTTGAACCGAATAGAGGAGGAAAAATTTTATGGCGAACGAAACCACAGCAGCAGAAAACGACCGGACCTTCCGCAATCTGCGCCTGATCAACGGCCTGATGGGGATCCTGCACCTGGCGCAGGGCATCCTGATGCTGGTGCTGAGCAACGATTTCACCGTGCCGGTCAAAACCTATTTCCTGGAGTTCCAGGAGGGCGAGGGCCTGGTCACCAATCCCGATATCTGGTTTGAGTTCCAGTTGGGGCCGTTGATCGCGTCGTTCCTGTTCATGTCGGCACTGGCGCACTTCGCGGTGGTCACGCCGGGGATATACGGCTGGTACGTGCGCAACCTGAAAAAGGGCGCGAACTACGCCCGCTGGATCGAATATTCGTTTAGCTCGTCGGTGATGATCGTGGCGATTGCGATGCTGTTCGGCCTGTACGATATTGCAGGGCTGATCCTGATCTTCGCGCTCAATGCGTCGATGATCCTGTTCGGCTGGCTGATGGAGCTGCTCAACCAGTACACTGAGCGTACCAACTGGCTGCCATTTACGTTTGGGTCACTGGCGGGGATCGTGCCCTGGATCGCGGTGGGCGTGTACTTCGTTGGCTCGGTGACCAGCGGCGAGAATGTGCCCGATTTCGTCTACGCGATCTACGTGGTGCTGTTCATCTTCTTCAACATTTTCGCGGTAAACATGGTCTTGCAGTATAAAGGCATCGGGCGCTGGCGCGATTACATCTTCGGCGAGAAGGTCTACATTCTGTTGAGTCTGACCGCCAAGACGCTGCTGGCGTGGCAGGTCTTCTTCGGCACCTTGCAGCCGTCGTAGACCGGCTTGTACTGTTTTCACCGCAGAGAGCGCGAAGGGCGCAGAGAAGTACAATAAAAGAGATTGTCCGGCGCGCTCTCTGCGACGATGCCTACTCAAAGGAATATAGTCTTGACCGAGTGGACCGGGTTCAATCCCGATTTTGACGATACCCTGTGGGATGACGACTGGTCACAGGTCCCGGTTGCGCTCGCCCCGCCCGGCGAGCACCCCAGCGGCTACCGCATCGAGAGGCAGGTGTTCTACGAAGCGACGATCTTCAACCGCCCCTGCCGGCTCTCCGCGCCGTTCGATTCGCGGCTGCTATTTGATCCAGCGGGGCGGCTGTGGATGTCCAACACGCCGCAGGAACACATCATGATGTGCAACAACGGGCGCGCCAGTTTTGGGCACGTGCTGATCGGCGGGCTGGGGCTGGGTGTTTACCCGCAGTATGCCGCGCCGGAGGGCGTGGGCGCGGCGACACGCTTCACCGTGATCGAGAGCAGCGCCATCGTGCCGGACCTGGTGCTGCCCACGCTGCACGCCGCGCTGACCGTCCCGATCACGGCCTACATCGGCCACATTGAGGACGCGCTCGCCGGGCCGGTCGAGACGCGCTACGACACGATCTTTCTGGATACCTGGGAAACCATCGATGCCGCAATCCTGCCGCACGTCAACCGGCTGCCTGATCTCGCGCTCGATCACCTCGCACCGGGCGGGCGTGTGTTGCTGTGGGGTTATGGGTGGATGCTGCGCCTGTTTGTGGACGCCTGCCGCGCGCTGCTGCCACTCTCGCCGGAGGGTCGCTACACGATGCTCGACGCGCAGGGCCGCGACACCCCCGCTTATCACCTGCTGCGTCCCGTGCTGGACCACTTTGCCGACGATGCACACCCCGATCTCGGCGCGGCGCTGGCGTGGTGCCGCGATTACGCGCTGCATGTGACCGGATGATGGAGTCTAAATGATGACATTTGATTCTCCTGGTTTGCCCGGTTGTTTGCTGGCAGTGGTGGTGCTGGTATTAGTCGGATTCCTGCTGGTCCCGGTTGGAGTCGAAACAGACCTCGCGCCGACTCCGCAGGTGTTCTCGCAAGTCGTGACCGCGATGCCCGCGACCACCCCGGAGCCGACACCGCGCTACGATGGTCTGCTGCGAACGCTCGATCAGCAGGAGGTCGCCTGGTTCGCGCACGGCATCTACGATTACACAATCACGGTCAGCAACACGGACGCATGGCGGCAGCACACCTACACGCTGACCGTCGTGGACGGCGCGGTGGTCGATGTCGAAACGGCGTGCGTGTTGCTGTTCGATACGGGCGATACGTGCAGCGCGCCGCTGAACGATCTCCACCCCTACACCGTCCCCGGCCTGTTCGACCACGTCTACGAAGCGGTCACCTATGCGCAATATGGCGATCTCCGCACGGTAGCCGTCGAATACGATGTCGAATACGGTTTCCCGCGCGAAGTCGTGTTCAGCGACCTGGGCGTGACGGATGGTATTTCGCGGTGGGCCGTGGAGTCGTTTGCTGTGGTACAATCGGGCGCATCTTAGAATCTGTAGACGTGTCTAGAATCCCGGAGAGCGCCCGCCGATGACCGCACCCAACTCCTTGTTCTTTGAGTAAGATTCGGAGTCAAGTTTATGGGAGACAGCCCCTTTTCTCAAAAAGTGTCCGGTAGTGAAGACTTACCATAACACCGCCCGTCCACATCAAGGCATCGATCAGCAGATTCCTATTCCAGGTACAACTCCCATTGGCACCGGTCCGGTTCGCTGTCGCAACGTCCTGGGGGGCATTATTTACGATTACTACCGTGAGGCTGCATAGGTCCAGCTATTCCCGGAGGTTGGCTGTCAACCTATTGCAAACTTTTTTATT
>CAZMNL010000164.1:6435-6682 GCA_964567525.1 uncultured Anaerolineaceae bacterium | reverse complement strand
ATGAATTTGAAGTGGTTCATAAGTTCCATGCTCTAACTCTGCCAACTGAAATTGATTTTCATTTTATCAATTCTTTTGTTATTTAAACATGGCAGACCGTTTTACAGTTTTCAAACGTCGGCTATAAATATTCTGTGCATCGACATACTAACAAGTGCGACAGTTATTTAAATATAAAACTGTGGTCTTATTTAATGCAGCCAATGCTTGCATGCAGGTTTCCTCTTCGACTTTGAACAGTACTGCT
>CAZMNL010000164.1:0-6425 GCA_964567525.1 uncultured Anaerolineaceae bacterium | reverse complement strand
GTTGAATTACTGGTTGTCGATAGCGATACTAACAAATACTTCTCAGAGAAGTCGATCAAAGTAACGAGTTCGATGGACGACTGCGTTGAAAAGATCGTCTGTCCCAGCACTAAACCGGCTCATTTGATTGGTGAGACGATTTAAACGATTCTCACCTCCCCCCCTCTCTCAACAACATGCATTTAGTATATAGCTAGGCAGAATATGTTTAGTGAAGTTGTAAAGAATTTTTAATCGTATGTTGGCTGCCCTTAGAGATTTTAATCATAAAGAGCGTCGGGTGAATGTTTGTACATGGCAGAATCAGTCATATTCGTAATATCGCCATTATCGCGCATGTCGATGATGGCAAAACTACCCTGGTCGATGGCATGTTGAAACAGGCCAAAGTGTTCCACAATGCCGCCAATCCCGGCGAGCGCATCCTGGATAGCAACGTGCTTGAACGTGAGCGCGGCATCACCATCCTGGCGAAGAACACCGCGATCACCTGGAACGGTATCAAAATCAATATTGTTGACACTCCCGGCCATGCGGACTTTGGCGGCGAAGTCGAGCGCGTGCTGAACATGGTGGATGGCGCGCTGCTGCTGGTAGATGCCGTTGAAGGCCCCATGCCGCAAACACGCTTCGTGCTGCGTAAGGCGCTGGCGCTCGGTCTGCGCATCATCGTGGTGATCAACAAGGTTGACCGCAACCACGCCCGCCCCGCCGAAGTGCTCAACGAAACATTCGACCTGTTCATCGAACTGGGCGCGACCGACGAACAGGCCGATTTCCCTGTCGTCTACGCCATCGGGCTGGATGGCTACGCGGGACACGAACCCAACACCATGAATCAAGACCTCGTGCCGCTGTTCGAGACGATCCTCGAAACCGTTCCCGGACCCGAAATTGACGCAGATGCCCCCGCGCGCCTGCTGGTCACGTCGCTGGAATACGATAACTACAAGGGGCAAATCGGCGTCGGGCGTCTGCGCTCCGGCACGATGCAGCGCGGCATGGACGTGGTGCGCATCACGCCGCAGGGCGAGCGCGTCAACGGGAAAATCACCTATCTGTTCACACATCACAACCTTTCGCGGCAGGAAGTCGATGAAGTTCAGGCCGGGGATATCATCGCGTTTGGCGGTCTGGACGAGATTCGCATCAGCGACACTATCGCGTATCCCGAAGTGAGCGAGGCATTACCGGCGATCACCATCGACGAACCGACCGTGCGTATGTCGTTCGGGGTCAATACGTCACCGCTCGCGGGCCGCGAGGGTAAAACCGGGTGGGGCACGTCGCGGCGACTGCGCCAGCGACTCTATGACGAAACGCGCAGTAACGTCGCGCTGCGCGTGGAAGACAGCGCTCAGCCGGATCGCTTCATCGTCAGCGGGCGCGGCGAACTACACCTGGCGATCCTGGTCGAAACCATGCGCCGCGAAGGGTACGAGTTTGATATCAGCAAGCCGGAAGTAATCTACCATACCGATCCCGACACCGGCGCAACACTCGAACCTTACGAGGAAGTGCATATCGAAGTCGCCGACGAAATGGTCGGCACGGTCGTTGAACTGCTCGGCGCGCGGCGCGGGCAAATGCAGAACATGCAAAGCCACAATGGGACAACCTACCTGACGTATCTGATCCCCACGCGCGGACTACTGGGCTTCCGTGCGCATTTCTTGCGCGCTACGTCCGGCCTCGGCCAGATGCACACGCTGTTTCATGGCTATGGGGAACTAGCTGGACCGGTTCCCGGACGGCAGTTCGGCAGTCTGGTCGCCTGGGAGAACGGCACCGCAACGCAGTATGCCCTGACCCATTCCCAACAACGCGGCACGTTTTTTATCACGCCGGGCACAGACGTTTATCAGGGTATGGTCATCGGCGAGCACATCCGACCGGAAGACCTGGCGATCAACGTCAACAAGGCCAAACACGTCAGCGCCATACATACTAAGTATTTCGGCGAGGAACTGCGGCTCAGCCCGGCGCGCATTCTGAGCCTGGATGACTGTATCGAGTTCCTGGCGGACGACGAACTGCTCGAAGTCACGCCGGAAAGTCTGCGTATCCGCAAGCGCATTCTCAACACCGAGGCGCGCCAGAAAGAGCAAAAGCGCCGCGAGCGCCTGCACGAAGCCGGGTAATCACCCGAAGATAACCAGCCATCGCCAGCGGTGGGGAATCGGTTCCCCGCCGCTTTTTGATCCCCGGACAGCTTGACAAGCGGGCCGAGTTGCGGTTTAATGTAATCGATTACACTATGCAACAAACATCTCAAATAGCGCTTAAGCGAGTTACCAAACCATGCCCGTCAAAATGCAAGATGTCGCGCACCTCGCCGGGGTTTCTACCGCGACAGTATCGCGCGCGCTGAACAGTCCTGATCTGGTGAGCGTGGACACGCGGCGGCGGGTCATGGAAGCGATTGAGACACTCAATTACCGCGTAAATCTCGCGGCCCGCAACCTGCGCACCAACCAGACGCGCACCATCGCCATTGTCATTCCCACGATCTCTGAACCGGTCATTAACCAGGTGGTAGAGGCGGTCGAAGATACCGCCATCACCGAGCAGTATTCACTGCTGATGTGCAGCACGCGCGGCAATCCTGAACGCGAGCAAGCCTACATTCGCCTGCTGACGCAGCAAACGCTGGTCGATGGCGTGCTGTATGTCTCGCCGCGTGCCGCCCCGGACGACGTGCAGCGCTTGATCGAAGGGAACGCGCCGGTCGTGCTGTGCAATTACCGCGTAGATCATCTGCAAGTACCGAGCGTCCTGCTGGATCATGTGCGCTCGATTTACCAGACGACACACCACCTGTTGGAACTGGGGCATGAGCGTATCGCGCTGCTAAACCTCGCCGCGCCGCACTACCAGCCCGCCCGGATGCGCCGCCAGGGGTTCGAGCAAGCCTTCACTGAAGCGAGACGCACGCCGGACCCGACGCTGATCGTCGAACTGAACCAGCCGAGCTATGTCACCGATGAGTGGCGCGACGCGATCCATAACTTGCTGGAGCGCCCCACCCCGCCCACCGCGATTGTGGCGTTTAACGACAAAGTCGCGCTGGAAGTCTACGCCGTCTGCCGGGCGCGCGGGCTGAGTATCCCCGGTGATATCTCGGTCACGGGCTGCGACGATATCCTGTTTGCGCAGTATGTCGATCCACCGCTGACGACCGTGCGCGTCCCGGCCTATGAGCAGGGACGACTGGCTGTGCAAACGCTGCTCAGTCTGATCAATGGCACGGTTGCGGATGTGCCGGAAATTACGCTGCTCGCAACCGAACTGTTGATCCGCGAATCGTGCGCGCCCCCGGCAGCACATGCCGGTTAACGTTTACACAGCACTCCGAACGGGATCATTACAGGAAGAGGAAAACGCAATGACCGACATCCGCAACTTATTTGACCTGACCGGGAAAACCGTAGCCATCACCGGCGGGGCCGGTGTTTTGGGCAGCAGCATGGCGCAGATGCTCGTTGCACATGGCGCGCGCGTGGCGATCCTCGACCTGGCAGAAGACCGCGCTAAAGCGCTGGCGGCCTCGCTGGGGCAGAACGCGCTGGGGGTGTCCGTCAACGTGCTCGACCGCGAATCCATCGTCAGCGCGGCGGCAAAGATCAGCGCAACACTTGGCCCGGTGGATATTCTGATCAACGGCGCGGGCGGCAACAAGGCCGACGCCACCACCGACCTCGACCGGCCCTTCTTCGATCTGCCGCCGGAAGCCGTGCAGTGGGTCTTCAACCTGAATTTCCTGGGGTCGTTCCTGCCGTCCCAGGTCTTCGGGCGCAGCATGGTGGATCGCGGCGAGGGCGTGATCCTGAATATTTCGTCGATGAGCGCCTTCCGCGCGCTGACGCGCATCCCCGCCTACAGCGCGGCCAAAGCCGCGATCAGCAACTTTACGCAGTGGCTCGCGGTGCACATGGCCCAGGAATACACCCCGAATATCCGCGTCAACGCCATCGCGCCGGGCTTCTTCCTGACCGAGCAAAACCGCTTCCTGCTCACCGATCAGGCGACCGGCGACCTGACCCCACGCGGCCAGCAAATTCTCGACCACACGCCTGCCGCCCGTTTTGGCGTCCCTGAAGACCTGCTCGGAACCGTGCTGTGGCTGGTTTCGCCCGCGTCGTCGTTTGTCTCCGGTGTCATCGTGCCCATCGATGGTGGGTATAACGCCTATTCAGGAGTCTGATCCCATGTTATACGCTCACACTGCTGCAACCACCGGATCGTTGAGCGCTGACGCCGTGCGCGAAACCGTCGCGCGCGGGCTGTCGGGACGCTTCACCGGGCAGCGCGTCCTGGTGCTGATCCCCGACCACACGCGCACCGTACCGCTGTCGCCGTTGTTCCGCGCCACCGTCGAAGCGCTGCATGATGCCGCACACGTCGATTTTATGATCGCACTCGGCACGCACCTGCCCCTCAGCGAAGACGCGATCCTAAAGCTGGTTGGCATCAGCGCCGAGGAACGCGCAACAACCTACAAACATATCGGCCTGCTCAACCACGCCTGGGACGATCCCGGCGCGCTCGCCACCATCGGCACGATCACGCGCGCGCAGGTGCAGCAGTTCGCCGGGGACGTGTGGCACCCGTCGCTGGGCGGCGACGTACCGATCCAGATCAACCGCGCGGCGGTGGAAGCCGACCACGTGCTGATCATCGGCCCGACCTTTCCGCACGAAGTCGTCGGGTTTTCCGGCGGGGCAAAATACCTGTGGCCCGGCATCTCCGGCCCGGACATGATCAACGTCACGCACTGGCTGGGCGCGCTGATGACCGTACTCAACACCATCGGCATCGAAGACACGTCGATGCGCCGCATGATTCACCACGCCGCCGACTGCCTGCCGACTCCGGTCACGCTGGCGGCGCTGGTCGTCGATCACGCAGAACTCGCGGGCGTCTTCATTGGCCCGCACGCAGATGCGCATCACGCCTCGGCGGAACTCTCCGCACAGCGTCACATTATCTGGCTGGATACGCCCTACCAACGGGTACTCTCACATGCGCCGCCGATGTACGATGAGCTGTGGACCGGCGCGAAAGCGATGTACAAGCTCGAACCCGGCATCGCCGACGGCGGCGAGGTGATCGTCTACGCGCCGCACCTGGACACGATCAGCGAGGTACACGGGCAGCATATCCGGCGCGTGGGCTATCACGTGCGCGACTACTTCCTGAAGCAATGGGAGCGTTTCAGCGACGTGCCGCTGGGCGTGCTGGCGCACAGCACCCACCTGCGCGGATCAGGGACGTTTGAGAACGGAAGCGAGTCTGCGCGCATCAAGGTGACGCTGGCGAGCAAGGTCCCGCCGGAGGTCTGCGCCGCGATCAACCTGGGTTACATGGACCCGGCGAGTATCAACCCTGCTGAGTGGCAGGGCCGCGAGGATGAAGGCGTGCTGTACGTGCCAAAAGCCGGTGAATATCTCTACCGCGTCAAAACGCCCTGATCGCGGCGGTGTTGCCTGCGCAACACCAACGACGCGCCAGTTTGCCTAGAATCGGTAGTAGACACGGTTACAACACGTAACCATAACTTGAGCAGCAACGAGGAGGTAGCATGAGCAAGTATCACATGGGGTGACATCAAAGCTCCACAGCGTCTCAAAACGCCGGTGAGCTTCTGCCGGTACACTCTCCATATTGTCTAACCCTGCCAGGATGACCGAAAAATCCGTAGAGAGAATGGCGAGAAACCACTCCTGGCGCAGCGGGTCGTCACCGGTGAGTTCGATTTGCAGTACCCCAATATCGGCATCTGGTGGTAGGGGCTTCCCCGCGAAGATGCACACCTGCATCGCCACATCTGCTAACGCTTGATAGCGTTTCGTCTCCTTGTGCCAGTGTGAGGACTCTTGAAAGCCCGTGAAGATCATCGCAGGAAGATGGTGTTGCAGGACAAAATCTTCTAAGGTGTGGGACAGGTGAACGAGAGTGGCCTTGGTCAACATCACTGTATTGAGGTCGCCCCCAAGATCATCTTTTAGCGTTTCAAAAATTGAAATGTACGGTTTGGTGGACATGGTCGTCAATCTTAGACAAATGAAATTATGGTTAAACCAGCGTTAGATATAGACTTCTAGTGTGTCTGTACCTGTATATGATTTATGAAAATTGCTAAAATTATAAATCTGGTGAAACACGATTACCATGTATGTGTATCTGGGAGCATAAGTTACCGTGCAATATGATTATGATGTCGTCGTCGTTGGGGGTGGGCAGTCCGGCCTGGTGACCGGGTACTTCCTCAACCAACAACATCCGGCGGTTAACTACATTGTCCTGGACGCGAACGAAATCGGCGGCGGCTCCTGGCAACACTACTATGAGAGCCTGAAATTGTTCTCGCCGGCGAAATACGGTGAACTCCCCGGCCTGGCGCTACCGGGTGACCCAGCGCACTA
>CAZMNL010000163.1:0-6689 GCA_964567525.1 uncultured Anaerolineaceae bacterium | reverse complement strand
GGCGCGATGGTTGAACCCGACCGACCATCCCGAACCTTAACTTAATGCGTATGGGTCTGACCGGCATTGGATACGCGCAGGGCGGGGAGATGATCCCCGCCCTTTTTTATGCAGCAGTCAGGCCCACCGCCCGCTATGCTATAATTGGCTTAGGCTACGCCAAGAAAATAATTACCCCATCCCCCACAACCCCTTCCCTCAGGGAAGGGGAGCAAAGGCCAACTCATTTGGGTGATTTATTTCCTGGATCAGGCTTAAAGCATCACTTTTCTAGCGGGAAAAACTCACAAGGAAAACGGATTATGCCCACACTACGAAAAGCTGTAACCCTCAGTTTACTGGTCGCGCTGCTGCTGGCGGCGCTGCCGGCGACCACGAGCACCGCGCAGGAATCCGGCACGCTGGTCTATGATGAGCCGGTCGAAGGGACCATCACCGATCAGGCGTTCGCGGAGTCCTGGCCGTTTGAGGCGCTCGCCGCCGACCGCATCCGGGTGCGCGCCGAACGCCTGGACGGTAACCTGATCCCTGACGTAAACGTGCTGGACCTGTCCGGCAAAGTCATTGCGCGCAGTTCCGGCGCGGACGATACCCGCGCGCGCGCGTTAGTGCGCGAGTTCAAGCTGCCGGGGCCGGGGCGTTATGAGGTGGTCGTAGGACGCGACCGGGGCGAAACTGGCCTGACCACCGGGAGCTATCGCCTGACGGTCGAACTGCTGGGCCTGGCCCAGGACCACCCGGATAACCAGGTCGTGATCGGTGAGGTCGCCTATGACACCCCGGTCAGCGGTGCGATATCCGCGCAGCACTGGTATCACATCTACACGCTGAACGGCGAAGAAGGCGATCTGGTCCGCGTCATGGCGCAGCGGCAGAGCGGCATGCTCATGCCCAGGGTGGAGTTACAGGACCTCAACGGGCAGTCATTGCGCACCGGCAATATGAATGCCCAGGGCGTACAGGCCAGCTTTGATTCGTATGCGCTGCCGAATACCGGGGAATACCGCGTGATCGTGTACCGCGAGCGCGGCATTGACGGCGACACCACCGGCGCGTATGAGCTGACCGTCATCCTGATGGGATCGGGTGAGAACAGCGCCCGCCTGAACGTGCCGCCGAACACCATCGAAGCCTACGGCGAAACGCAGCAGGGCACGATCACCCATGCGCAGTGGCATGAAGATTGGACGCTCCAGGCAGAAGCCGCCGACCTGATCACGATCATCGTCACGCGCACGCCGGGCAATAACAACGTCCTGCAACCGCAGGTGATTCTGCAAGGGGCCGCCGGGCAGGACCTCACGCGCGCTAACGTCGATTCGACCGGTACGACCGCCACGATCTCGCGTTACCGGCTCGCTGCGCCGGGCAGTTACACGGTGCGCGTGCAGCGTGATCGCGGTAAGAGCGGCGCAACCGTCGGGGAATACGAACTGCGCGTGATCCTGGAGGGGTCCGGCGTGGGCAGTGCGGCGCTGCAACCCGTGACCGGCGCGCTAGAAACTGGTGTCCCGGTGGAAGGCGCGATCACCAACACCCGTTGGGCGGATAAGTGGAGCTACACCGGGCAAGCGGACGAGCAGATCGATATCGAAGTGCTGCGCACCGACGGCACGCTGGTCCCGCGCATCGAGATTGTGGATGCCAACGGGCAATCACTGCGCACCGCTTCGGCAGAACAAACCGCCGACTCCGCCTTTCTGACAAACTACCGGCTGCCCGCTGCGGCGGAATACTTCATCGTGGTGCAGCGCGACCGGGGTCAGGACGGCACGACCACCGGCAGCTACAGCCTGACGATCAGCCCAACTCCGCAGTAGCGCGCAGTTAACTTCACCCCCCATTATTCCCCCCTCCCCAACTCGTTTGGAGAGGGGGGAACGTGTGCGCAGCATATGCGGGCGCGCGACTTGCGGTTAGTCGTCTGCCGCGCTGTAACTGGGCGCGACGTGGGCTTTGGCGTGGCCCGGTTTGGGCTGCGTCAGCAGCGATACCACCACCAATACCACGAAGCTCAGCGGGATCGAGACGATGCCCGGATTATCCAGCGGGAACGGCGCGGTCGCGTCCACGCCGTAGCGCTCGTACATCGCCGGCGAGAGCATAATCAGCACCAGCGAGGCCACCATACCGACCAGGATCGAGGCCGCGACACCCTTCGCGGTGGTGCGCTTCCAGAACAGCACCATCATGATCGCGGGCAGGTTCGCCGATGCCGCCACCGCAAACGCCAACCCAACCAGGAACGAGACGTTCTCGCCCTTGAAGTAGATGCCCAGCAGAATCGCCAGCGCCCCCACCACCACCGCCGCAATCTTGCCGGAGACCACCTGCTGGTGGTCCGAGAGTTTCGCGCCCATGAAGCTGTTCATCAGGTCATGCACCACTGCGCCGGATGCGGCTACGATCAGGCCGCTGACCGTACCGAGCACGGTGGCGAAGGCAATCGCCGAGACGATGGCAAACAGCCACGTCCCGAAGTATTTCGCCAGCAGCGGCGCGGACATATTGCTGCTTTCCACATCCAGCACGCCCTTGATCATCGCGCCCAGGCCCATGTACAGCGTCAGCACGTAGAAGAAGCCAATCGCGGCAATCGCTACAATCGTCGATTTGCGCGCGGCGGACTGGCTGGGCACGGTGTAGTAGCGGATCAGGATGTGCGGCAGCGCCGAAGTCCCGAAGAACAACGCCAGCATCAGCGAGACAAAGTTCAGCTTGCTGGCGGTCGTCGCGCCTTCGTCCACCTTGAACTTGACACCGGGCCGCATCAGCGTTTCGCCGGAGGTCACGTCCTGGTACCACAGGGTCACGTCGTCGCCTTCGAAGCTGAACGACTCATGGGTGAAGCGCACGATCTCGCTGTCTTCAAGGATCGACAGGAACGTGACCGGGTTGAGCCGGTTCACCGAGTCCACTTCTTCGCCGTCCACGATAATACGGCTGAAGTGCCCCACCTGGTGGAATTTTTCGTTTTCCTGCGGCTCGCCGTTATAGAGCGTCTCGCCGTCCGCCTGGTCCACAATCGACAGGGTTTCAGAGAGCACGGGCTGCTCATCACGCACGCGCAGGCTCCACCACGTCGGGACACCGTCCGCGTTGACCAGTTTCACATACGTGTGGCTGCCCTCGGCGTACTGCCCGGCGACCGTGTACCCGTCCGTTTCGATGCCCGTCACCGTGCCATCTTCGGACACGCTGGCGGGGAAGCTGGCAAACTCGTGATAGTCCTCATTGGGCTTGATTTCGAAACCGTCCCACAGCAGCAGCACGACCAGCAGCGCCGAGAAGACGATCAGCATACCGCCCTTGAGGAACTGGACATACGTGGTTGAGGCCATGCCCGCCGTTGCCACGATGAAGATCACAATCGCGCCCACGCTGATCACGCCCACAAAGTGCGGCAGGCCCAGCAGCGGCTTGACCAGCGCGCCCGCGCCCACCATCTGCGGGATCAGGTAACACACCGAGACGACCAGCGTACTGATCCCGGCGGCCATCTGGATGCTGCGCGAATTAAACTTCGAGTCGAGCGCATCGGAGAACGTGTACTTGCCCATGCGCTTGAGCGGTTCCGCCACGACGAACAGCGCCACGATCCACCCGGCCAGGTAGCCGATGGAGTACAGGAAGCCGTCATAACCGACGGTGGCGATCATGCCCGCAATGCCCAGGAACGACGCCGCCGAGAGATAATCCCCGGCGAACGCGATACCGTTCACCGACCAGTGAATCTGACCACCGGCGGCAAAATACCCTTTGGCGTCGGTGGTGCGCCGCGCCAGATAGAACGACATCCACAGCACAAACGCGACAAACGCGACAAACAACGTGACCGCAATAGGGGAGGGCGAGTAGATCATGCGTCACGCTCCACTGTGTCCACATCGTCAGCGGCAGCCGCCGCCGCAACAGCAGCGGCTTCGGCGGCAGCCTCAGCGCGCGAGCACACCGCGTTATAGATCAGGCCCATCACCAGGGCCAGCAAGATCAACCCGAACCCGTACACAACCGCGAGATTCAGCCCCCAGAGGACGGTTTCGCCCATCGTCCTGGGGCTGACAGTATTGATAATCGTGAATCCTGCATACACGATTCCGTACACGGCAAAGAGAATCAACCCCAACCGCGCTTTAAATTCTGAGGCGTAGTCTTCGCCTAATTCAACCGCAGGCCCATGATCCATAGAAATTAAACCCTTTCAAGCCACGCTAAAAATACATGCGCAAAAGTCTATCCGCAATATACCCCCGGTGCAAATTATTCAAATACCGTTGATGAAAGTGATATATTTCACGGATGGTTATTAACTATATTACTTTTTCTATCATATTTTTCATTAATATCACTATTTTTGAATAGTCCAAATCTCCCAATTCTGCCATATAACGCCGCCAGGGGATTCCCTGCCGGGGAAAAAAGGTGTATGATCGACGTAGTGTTGGTGAGTTTAGGAGCTGATAACCATGCAAGGTGTTTTTGGATTCCTGGCGAGTCAGGCGGGGCGACTCACGCGCGTGGTTGCGGGCGTGATCCTGATCCTGATCGGGCTGCTGGCGTTCGACGGCACGACCCTGGGCGTGATCATCACCGTGATCGGGCTTGTGCCGCTGGCCGCCGGATCGTTCGATGTGTGCCTGTTTGCGCCCCTGTTCGGGCTGCCGTTTCGCGGTCCCAAGCTGCGCGGAACGGTCGGCGAAGGTTCAGCCATTGACGAGGAAGAAGCGTTTTAAAACCTCACCCCCCTTGATCCCCCCTCTCCAATCAAGTTGGAGAGGGGGAAAGTGCGCGGTGCTTGAAGGACCGTAAACGGTCCTGGGTTACAGCGCCCTTCAGGGTGCTTCCGAATTATAGCCCGGTGCTTGCAGCGCCGGGCGACGAGCTTGTCCGCTTTTGAACGGCGTCAAGAGGGCGTAGAGCAAGCGTCTTTGACGGTCCACCGCGCGCAGTATATAATCCCGCACCAATCACACTGAAATCTGGATGCCAGGAAAACACGCCAGCACGCGCTGGTTGTGAGATGTTATGGAGGTTTTCGCGTGTTTAACAGACAATCACGGTTTTACCTGTTCATTGGCGGTTTGATCCTGATCATCGCCCTGGTGCTGGGCGCGGTCGTGTTCCAGACTCCGGCGGCGGCGCAGGATGGCGGCGAAGAAGGCGAAACCGGCAACCCAAATCTGCTGGTCAACGGCAGCCTGGAACGCCCCTACGCCGGTAAGGGCAGCAATACGCGCACCGTGCCGCAGGGCTGGGAACTCTGGGTCGGCGCGGGCGCGCCGGACGCTTTCCCGCACACCGATACGGTCCAGGTGATCGATGGGGCGGTGTCGTGGAACATCAAGCAGGGGTACACGGTTTTCACCGTCGCGGGATACCAGGTCGTCGGCGGGCTGACCAAAGGGGATGTGCTCAAGCTCACCGCGTATGGGTGGGTGTACACCTGCAACAATACCGAAAACTCGTGCGTGATCGAAGCCGCGCCGTACCGCCAGTCGGACACGGCGGCGGGCGCGTCATTGAAGGTGGGCATCGACCCGACCGGCGGCACGAACCCCAACGCCGAGAGCGTCAAGTGGTCGGCGAGCGCCGCGCCCTACGATCAGTGGGCCGAGATGAGCGTCACTGCGACGGCGGACGGTGGTTCGGTGACCGTATTCCTGTATGCCACGCAGTCGAACGGGCTGGCGATGAACAATGTCTACTGGGATAACGCGTCGCTGGTGCGCACCGAAGCGGGCGAGGGGGATGCTGCCCCTGCCCCGGCGTTTGCGCCGTTTGTCGCGCCGCAGGGCGTGCGCCCGGATGGCAGCATCGTGCATACGGTGCAGTCCGGCGATACGCTTTCCAGCATCGCCTATGCTTACGCTAAATACGGCGTCACGGTCGAATCGATTGCCGACCTGAACGACAACCTCAAGCCCAACACGCGCGTGTTGCAGTTGGGGCAAGAAATCATGATCCTGCCGCCCGGCTCGGTGGACCCGGTGACGGGCGACCCGGCCCCGGCGGGTGGGCAGGCGTCCGCGCCGCCGCCGACCGCAGTCCCGGCCCCGGCGCAGGACCAGCCGCAGCCGCCGCCGCAGGCCCCCGACCCCGACCAGCCGCCCGCCTCCCCGGTGGATTACGCGCCCGTGCAGGCGGCTTTCATGCCCTTTGAAGGCGGGTTCATGTTGTGGGTGCAGGATACCAACCAGATTTATGTGCTGACCAACGCGGCGGACGCGCTCGGCGGCACGTTCAACACCTACCTGGACACCTGGCGCGAAGGGATGCCCGAAACCGATCCTAACATCGAGGCCCCGCAGGACCTCCTACAGCCTGCGCGCAGCTTCGGGCAGGCGTGGCGCACTTATCCCGGCGTGCGTGATGCGCTGGGCTGGGGCACGAGCGAGGCCCAGGACTATACCGCGCTGGTCGTGCGCGAGGGCGCAACCGTGACGGTCAACGGCCCGGATAGCCGCGTCTACCGGATGCTTGAGGGCGGCACCTGGGAAGCGGTTGACCTGATCCCGGACGAAGAAAGCGCGACGACGGAGTAAACGATATCGTTGGCGAATTGGGTTTGTAGGGGCGTATTGCAATACGCCCCATGCCTGTCAAGTTAAGCATTATGGGACAAGTCAGCCAGTACAAACCGGCCTCACCCCCCTCGGTCCCCCCTCTCCATTCGAAACGTATCGCCTCGC
>CAZMNL010000162.1:0-6711 GCA_964567525.1 uncultured Anaerolineaceae bacterium | reverse complement strand
GGCCCAGCACTATCTCGATCCAGACGTGTACGCGCTGGCCGTCGCCGGGCCGGATACGAATGGTACAGGGGCATAAGTCCAGCTACGACCATATGAACCGACCGGGTCGCTCTACAGCGTCCCGGTTTTGTGTTGCCAGAGGGAAGGGTCATGCTGCGAATTGGTGTTGATATGGTGGAAGTGGCACGTATTCAGGAGTCCATGGAACGTTACGGCGAGCGCTTCTACACGCGCTTTTTCACTGCTGTAGAGCGTGAGCAGGCGCGCGATATTCCGGCGCGGCTGGCGGCGCGTTTTGCGGCTAAGGAAGCGGTTTCTAAGGCGCTGGGAACCGGGATTGGCCCGGTGTCCTGGGTCGAGATCGAAGTTCGGCTGGATGAGGTCGGGCGTCCACATCTCGAACTGTACGGCGCGGCGGCGCAGCTTGCCGATCAACTCGAACTGCATAGCTGGCAGATCAGCCTGAGTCACACGCAGGAACACGCGATTGCGTTTGTCGTGGCGATGCAGGGCATCCCGTTCTAGCGTTCAAATTGACGTGCTGTGCCGCTGTGTGTGTCTAAAAGCACTTGTTGGGGATGGGGTCAGCCGCTAAAATTTGCATGTAGTCATTTGGTGGTTTTGCACAAATACATTTGATTTTGTAGGAAGGATATCCAAATCTTGCGTGAGAAAATTATTCTGATCACGGGGGCCAATGGGGAAGTCGGGCACGGGCTGATTCATGAGCTTTCCCGGCGGCCCGATCATTTGCCAATTGTGACGCTGGACGTGAACAGCCTCGAACGTTCGCTGCGTCCGCTGGTGCGCCGGTATATCACCGGGGATATTCTGGACACCAAGCTGCTGGAAACGCTCGGCACGGAATACGAGATCGACACGATTATCCATCTTGCGGCGCTGCTTTCCACCAGTTCGGAGTTCCACCCCGAAAACGCGCACCGTGTCAACGTGCAGGGTACGATCAACTTGCTGAAATTGTCGATTGACGAGGGGGAAATGCGCGGGCAGCCGGTGATTTTCCTGTATGCCAGCTCGATTGCGGCCTTTGGAATGCCGGACCTGGAAACCAAAAAAGCCGCCGGAGCTGTCGCCGAAGGACAGTTCCTCGAACCGATCACGATGTACGGCTGCAATAAACTATACTGCGAGCACCTGGGCCGTTACTATGCGCATCACTATAAGCAGCTTTCCGCGAACCGTACTGTCGGCGTGGACTTCCGCTGTGTGCGGTTTCCTGGCCTGATCAGCGCCTTCACCGTGCCGACCGGCGGAACCAGCGACTACGGCCCGGAAATGCTGCACGCCGCCGCCCAGGGCAAGCCCTACGCCTCGTTTGTGCGCGAAGATACGCAAATTCCGTTCATGGTGATGCCGGACGCGATCAAAGCGCTGCTGGACCTCGCCAGCGCCCCGCGCGAAAATCTCTCGCAGCTTGTTTATAATCTGACCAGTTTCAGCCTGTCGGCGGAGCAGTTCGCACAGCGCGTGCAGGCCGCGTTCCCCGATGCGGTGATCACATTTGATCCGTCCGATGCGCGGCAGGCGATTGTCGATAGCTGGCCCGCCGATATGGACGACCGCGCCGCGCGCCATGACTGGCAGTGGCAGCCCGATTATGATGCAGATCGCGCGTTTGACGATTACCTGATCCCAACGATTGTGAAGCGCTACCGCGAAACGACAGCATCCTGATACAGTTGTTACGACAACCGGAAAAAGCACCGGGCTGTGACATCATCGTCCAGCCCGGTTTGCATTTATTGGTGTGGGACTACTTCGACGGGGACGGGTTCCGCCGGTGGGGGAGGGGCATCAATGGGGACCTGTGCAGTGATCGCCGGTTCGGCTGGCGCGGCATCTGCGGGTATTTCAGTGGACGATTCTTCGGAGACGCGCTTAACGTCGCGCAGCACCCACCAGGACACAAACCCCGCGCTGAAGATCAGTAGACCGGAGAAGGTGAAAACCAGGCGCGCGCCGATTTCGTCCATTAACAGCCCTGCCGCGCCCATCGAGAGAATGTTTGCCACGTTGACGATGGTTCCCTGCGCACCGCTGGCCCGTCCAAGTTTTTCGCCGGGGACATGGCGCTGCATCAGCGTTGAGGCGACGATCTGCGGCGGTGCGATTGCCAATCCCACCAGGAACAACACAAAGATCATCAACGGGTAATTGGCGACGATGGATACGATGATGGTTGTGACGCCGAAAATCACCATGCTGCCGCCGATTAACGTGCCAGGGCGATAGCGTTTGGCGAGCGATGTAGCGACCACTGCGCTGCCCATGATGATCCCGACGGTCTGCGAAAACCGGATCACGCCGAGTCCTTCTTCCGGCATTCCCAGCTCGTTAATCAGCAGTGGCACAAAAGTGACGTTGGCGGCCCCCAGGCCCAGGAACATCGCCATAAAGCTGATCAATATGCCGCGCATGACCTGGTCGGTGAAGACGTATTTCAGGCCGATCCAGAGTTCCGCCAGGCCATTGCGCAGCGCGTGTGATGCGCTGGCGAAGCGTTCTCGCAGCGTGTGTACGGTTGCCACGAGTGGTACTGAGGCGGAGATATCACCAGCAGACGGCGGGCGTTCGATCTTGCCCGATATGCTGATTTTTGCGATGAAATAGGCGGACACGAAAAAGGTCATGCTGTCCAGGAGGAAACTGGGACCCGTGCGCCCGAATGCACCAACCAGTACCCCGGCTGCCGCCGCGCCAAGCACAAATGAAATCGTGTGGGTCAGTTGGGCCAGCGCATTTGCCGAGAGCAGTTCCTGCTTGTTGAGGATTTGTGGCAGCATGGCCGTTCGTGCGGGGAAGAAAAACACGCTCACGGCGTGGAGCATGACGTTAACCACGATGAAAATCCACACGTGGTCAATGTCACGTGCCAGCAGATAGCCTAGCGCCAGCACGCCCCGGATGATGTCCGATGCGATCATCACCCGCTTGCGGTTGCTGCGGTCAACGATAGTGCCGGCGATCATGCCCAGGAACAAGGCCGGCAGCGCCGAAAAGACCATCAACGCGCCCAGAATCTTACCCGGCTGCATATCGGCATCATTCGCCATGCGAATGATCGCCAGGGTAAGGGTATTGATCGCCAGCGCATCACCAAAGAACGAGATCATCTGGCCGATCCAGAGATTGCGAAAATCGCGATTACTCAGGACACCAAAAATGTTCTTGCCCTGCCGGAAGAACAGGCGCTGGATAATCCGCCGGATCAGTGATTGCTGAACGGTTGTTGACTCCATCGCTTCCTATCCGATCTGGTTTTAAAGCGGAATCTGTTTTGCGCTTTATGATACAGCAATTGCGCAATTGCGCAAGTATTTTGTGTTTTTGTTTGTGGGCGTGCTACAGGGAGCGCGGAAACTAAAACGAGATCAAAAATTCGAAAAACTTGTTAAGGAATTGTTGGCAAGGCTTGCATTCTGGCGATAATTTCTGTATGATGTGGCTGTATTTCGTTCATTTTAGAAATCATCTCTAAAGGAGAAATCACCATGTTGTATCTTCCGCGCGAAGAAGGTCAGGGCCTCGTTGAGTACGCGCTGATCCTGGTTTTGGTTGCTGTCGTCGTTATCATCATCCTGGCCCTGCTCGGCCCGGCGATTGGTAACATCTTCTCGAACATCGTCGAGAATCTGTAAGCTTTACAGCTTGTCAACACAGAAGCCCCACACACCCGTGTGGGGCTTCTTCGTTATGGGCGTGTTTCCGGCTGCGCTTTATTCTTCTTCGCCCGCGTCCTCGGCCCAGAACAGGTCATCGAGCAGGTGATCCACATCGTCGGGTGTCAGGTTGAGTTCGTCTTCTTCGGTCAGGTCGATCTCAATTTCGGTGTATTCCAGGTCAACCGCCGGGACGATCACCCGGTAGCCGTGATCTTCGGCCCATGCGCGCAGGTCCTCAATGATCAGGATCATTTCCTCGTGATTGTGGGGACGTGGCCCGCGCAGGATGATTTCCTTGTAGTCTTCGGTTCCATCGCCCCAGAACAGCGTCACATGCCCGTCCTGGCCGATGGCGATGTAAGCTGGTTCGTGCATTGCCCTGCCTCGTGTCTATGAAAAATGGCGTTATCATGTTTTCAGCTTACCACAAGTGCGTGTACGAATCACGCCTGAATCAACTGCCTGGCTCGCGCGGGACGATGATCCGGCGAATCAGGTCATAGCGCCACAGGCCGCGCACCACCACGCCCCAGATCAGCACCGCCAACAGGACCACGAACAGATCAGCCCATGACAGGGTGTTGAGTTCCCAGTACGCGCGCACACCGGGGAAGGGGAAGATCAGGACGTACAGCGCCAGCATAGCGACGGCTAGCAGCACACGGCGATAATCAAACCGCAGGCGTTCGCCGCTTTCCCACGCCTCGACAGAATGTTCCGCAAAGACGATCAACAGCACACCGCTGACCAGGGCGGCGGTGGTTAACACGGTGCGCTGGAGTTGCAGGGCGCTGTCGTTGTAGAGCAGGTACACCACCAGCAGCACCACCGTGATACTGAACCCGGCAGGCAGCACAAACTCGCCCACCGATTGCAGTAGGCCCTTTTGCGGCTGTCCTGCGCGCGCCCAGATTGTCAGGAACACGGCGGGAATGCCAACCGGCAGTGTGGTCAGGATGGCGTTGTGCTTGGGCGTGAAGGGAAACTCGGTGCCGATGAAACCCGCAATGATGATCAGCAGCGCAGCATACAGCGTGCGCGCGAGAAACAGGCGCATGTTGTCGCGCATCCCGTTCAGGATGCGTTGGCCTTCCTTGATCGCTTCCGGCAGCACGCCGAACTGATCATCGAGCAGCACCATGTCGGCGACGGCGCGCGTGGCCTGGCTGCCGCTCTCCATGGCGATACCCATCTGCGCCTGCTTGAGCGAGAGTACATCATTCACGCCGTCGCCCATCATGGCGACGTAGTGCCCGTGACGCCGCAGCGCCTGCACGATACGCTGCTTTTGCTCCGGCGTGATGCGTCCGAACACGGTTGTACGGTTGACCGTCGCTTCGAACTGCGCCTCGGACATTTCCGCGAGTTGAATGCCGGAGATCACGTCCACGTCCTTACTGATGCCCGCCATCTGCGCCAGCGCCGCGACGGTCTGCGGATTGTCGCCGGAGATCAGCTTCAACTGCACGCCCGCCTGCCGGAATTGGTCGAGCACGCTCCTGGCGTCCGCGCGCAGTTCGTCGCTGAAGGTCAGCCAGCCGAGCGGTTGCAGGTCAGGGGGCAGTTGGGGCGGGCCGTTTTCCGGCAGCGGCTCCAGCATATCCGGGTGGTGGGCGAACAGCAGCACGCGCAGGCCGAGATCGGTCCAGACTGCGGTATCACGTTCCAGCAAGTCGCCGTCTTGGGTGTGTGGCAGCAGCATTTCCGGTGCGCCGAGCACGTAACTGCCCTGTAATGTGTCCGTGTCGAAGGCCGCCCCGCTCCATTTGTGCTCTGAGGAAAACGGAATTTGCACCGCGACCGGGAAAGTCTCGCCGGGGCAGGCTTCGGCGATGGCCTCAGCAGTGCGGTTGATCGTCCCGGTGCTGGCGACAAAGTGGCCGAGCGTCTGGCGCAGCGCTGGTTCGTCCATATGCAGCGGCACGATCTGGCGTAGCTGGATGCGGTTGGTGGTCAGTGTGCCGGTTTTATCCAGGCAGAGCACATCCACATTGCTGAGCGACTCGACCGCGTTGATCTGCTGCACGAGCGCGCCCCGGTTGGCGATCCGCACTGCGCCCAGCGCATACGCGACGGTGATCATCAGCAGCAAGCCCTGCGGAACCAGTGAAATCACGACGGCGCTGTCCTGCACCATCTCATCAAACGGTTGTTCTTCGATAGCGAAAGACAGCAGCAGCAGCACGGCCAGACTGATTGCCACAATCACCACGATACGCACGATAATGCTGATCTGGCGTTGCAGCGGGGTCAGCGTGCGTTTGTACTCGCGTGCCCCGGCGGTCAACTGGTACGCGAAACTGTCCTGACCAACCTTTTCCGCGACGAAAACCCCTTCGCCAGACACGCAAAAACTGCCGGAGAGTAGTTCGTCACCGGTTTCTTTGGGCACGTGGTCGGATTCCCCGGTGAGCAGCGATTCGTCAACATCTACGCGCTGTTCGGAGATCAGGCTTCCATCTACCACGATCTGATCACCGGGCCGGATACTCAGCGCGTCACCGGTCACGACTTCCCCCGGATCGATCTCCTGGCGCTGCCCGTCGCGGATCGCGGTCACGCGCGGGCGGGTGAGCAGCGCGATCTGGTCAAGCTGGCGTTTGGCGCGTAGTTCCTGGAACACGCCGACAAAGACGTTGATCAATACCGCGCCCCCGCTGACCAGCGCGTCACTGGGTTTGCCGATCACAACCAGCACGATCATGATCGCAAACAGGATCACGTTGGTGATCGAAAGGAAGTTCTCGCGCAGAATCACCGTCACCGGGCGGCTGGACTGCATCGGTACATTGTTTGAAAAGCCCTGGGCTTTGCGTCGCTGTGCTTCAGCGGCGGTCAGCCCTTGACGGGCAAAATCGGGCGGCAGCGTGTCACTCGCGGCGATCTGCTGCGCATCGGCAGTGCTCATGTAGGGTTGGCTCCCTTGAAAATAGCTGTAAGCGATAAGCTTTTAGCAGTTAGCAAAAGGCAAACGCCGACTGTATGTGGTGTCCTGACCGGGTTTGGCTGCGGCCCGCACATCCAGCGC
>CAZMNL010000161.1:0-6754 GCA_964567525.1 uncultured Anaerolineaceae bacterium | reverse complement strand
GTTCGCTGCCGGGTCGCCGTCGATCAGCCATTGCATGAAGTGCAGTTCCCCCGCGCGCCAGTCGATCAGCAGGTCTTTGGTCAGGAAGCTGGCGACGATCATGCGCGCGCGGTTGGGCATCCAGCCAATCTGTTTCAACTGCCGCATGGCCGCATCCACAACCGGATAACCGGTTTGCCCGTCCTGCCAGGCACGCAGGTCGTCTGGCGCGTCACGCCACGCCAGATCGTCATAATCGCTGCGGAAGTTCTGCCGCATCACGTGCGGGAAGTGGTAGAGGATATGCACATAAAACTCGCGCCAGATCAGTTCGTTCACCCAGGCATTCGCCGACTTACGCGCGGCCTTGTCCGGTGCGCTGTCGCGCGCATCCTGCCCGGCCCAGTACGCCACACGCGGGGAGAGGAGTCCGAAGCGCAGGTACGGCGACAGCACCGAAGTCGCCAGCGGTGCATCCTCGGCGAACGGATTCCCGATCAGGGTGTTGCGTGACTGCTCGTAACCGTAGATCGGCCCCTCGACGAACGCCGCCAGCCGCCCCTGCGCGGCCTCTTCGCTGGCTGGGGGCAACTCAATCGTTGGCGCGCGATCCAGGCCGGATAAGTCAGGCACGCCGGGATTCTCGACGCCATCCAGCGGGTGAAACGCATCGCCGGAAATGGTGCGCGTTTCAGGGCGCGGCGGCGGGGGCTGATCGCGCCATTTGCGCATAAACGGCGTGTAAACGATGTACGGGTCGCCGTTGCCTTTGAGCACCGTTCCCGGCGCGCGCAACACCAGATCGTCATACAGGCGTAACGACACGTCCAACACCTGCGCGACCGCATCATCACGGCAGCGCGCATAAGGGGAATAATCGCGGTTGGCATAAACCGCCTGCGCGTTGAACTGCCGCGCCAACTGTGGCACGACCTCGCGCGGGTGACCGTGCCGGACCAGCAAGCGCCCGCCATGCGCACGCAGCAATTGATCCAGCGTCCGCAGTGCATCCAGCATAAACGCCAGGCGCGGGGTCCCGGTGCGCGGACTGTTCAAGATCGCCGGATCAAGCACAAACAGCGGGAGCACACGCTCACCGCTGCGCAGGGCCGCATTGAGCGCAGAGTTATCGTTGATCCGCAGGTCACGCCGGAACCAGTGTATCACCGTCATGAGGTCTTGGCCTGCGGATAAAACACGGTCCGCGCCGCCGGACGCGGCAGCACACGCCGCACCTCATCCGCGACGCGCATCGCGCCCAACGATACTCCGGCGGTGGACTGGCCGGGAAAGATCGAGTCGCCGACTAGCCACACGTTCGGCACGCCGGTACGCGGTCCGCGCGCGCGGAACAACGACATTTGCGGGAATCCACCCACCTGCCCCATGTGGCGGTGAATCCAATTGGCATACGTGACCGGCGTGCCCGGCATGATATGCTCAACGGCGGCGCGGAAGCCGGGAATCGCGCTCTCGATACCGGCCAGCAACCGTTCGGTGTATTCGGCTTTGCGCGCTTCATAAGCGTCGTGATCGCGTTCCAGCAAGTCCCACCAGGGCTGCACAGCGGTATGCGTGGTGACGGTCACAGCGCGATAACCGTCCGGCGCGCGCGTGCTATCCCACGTGGGCGAAAGCGACACAAAGATACTGCGTCCCTCGCCAAGCGGACCGTCCATCGTGGTCACAACCTGGTGATGATCGGCAAGATCAGCGGGCAAGCGATCCGCCTTGACGCCAAGATAGAGCACAAACGCGCCCCACCCCAGGTCACGGCGCGCGACTTCGCGCTGCAAACGCGGCGGACTCGCCTCACCCAGCAAATCATCCAGCGACCAGGGGGTAACGTTGGCAACCACAAAATCGGCAGGAAAATGCACGGTTTCGCGGCGGCGCTTCAGTGCCGTGATGCGATTGACGCGCCCATTGATAACATCCAGCTCTGTCACCCGGTGCTTATAAAGAATCTGCCCGCCGAGCGCCTGCACCTTATCCGCCAACGCACCCGCTAACCCGCCGATACCACCTTCGACGTGATACACGCCCTGCCGCGCGAGATCAAGCGCGGTGGCGCTGTAAAGCGCATTGGCATGTGCGGCGGTGGTCTGCGCGGAGATCAGCAACTGCGCATCTACAAAGCGCATGAAGGCCGCGTCATTGGTCAAGTCGTGCTGTGCCAACCATCCTCGCGCTGTGCGCAATGCCAGCGGCAGCACGCGCAGATCGCCCGGTAGACCGGCAATACCAGCCCGCGCCAACTGAACGAGATCGTGCGCGCTGCCCGGCGGCCAGGGCAGACCGCGCGCTGACAGCGCCCATACCTGCTCGGCGATACGCGCCTGCTCGTTCCAGAAGTGTGCCGCCTGGGGAAATTGTGCGACCACATCCGCATAATCGCGCGTCAAAGTAATCCTGCGATCCGGTAAATGCACCACCCACGCCGGATCAACCGGATGCACCGGCCACGCAATGTCCAACCGCCGCCCAACCAGCGCGTGCGGGCCGTCAGGCTGGAATCCGCCTGCGAGCGTCGCTCCAGATTCGTAACGGAATCCCTGGTGATAGTACGTGCCTGCCGAGCCACCCGGATATCCTTCTGCCTCAAACACCGTAATGGTATATCCGGCGTCGGCCAGCAGCGCCGCCGTCGTCAGTCCGCCAATGCCCGCGCCGATTACGGCAACATGCAGCGGTAATTGTCGCTCGTCCATCGTCACGACTCCAGTGCCCGGCGCGTGCGCCAATGCCGGTAGATAAACAGAATACGCAGCGGCAGCCCGTCGAACATCAGCCGCGTCAGCAGTCCGCGCAACCCTGGCTTATGCACCAGCGTGATACGGTCGATCAAGGCTGCACCGCCTTCGACCGGTTCGAAGATGTGCTGGTGTTCCCAGGTCTGCATCGGCCCGGCGATCATGCGGTCGATGAATGATGTCTCGGTCGGCCCCGGTGCATGTTCGGCAACCCAACGCACGGGCAGCGGCCCCAACCACAGGTTGAAGGTGATCGTGCCGTTTGTCAAAGATGCACGCTGATCGTCAAGCACCTGAAACACAATCGGCGGCATCGCCAGACGTTGGAGCGCGCGTTCATCAGCATGAAACGCCATTAACGCATCAACAGTAGTTGCCATGACAGATCGGTGTTCGAAGGTTTTAGGCATAGTGGCTCAATTATTCTCTGTTACGTCCATAGCAAAGATCGTAACAAATGCCCGACGGTCTCGTCGCTTAGAAGGTGATGAGAGTTACGATTCACGCATGAAAAATGTAAAAACAGGTTTACGTTTTGTGTGTTTGCAGAACGTTAGTTCAAAAGCCTGGCGTAGTATTGGGGCGGTGATGGATGCCTCTACACGCTATCGCCGCATAAAAAGATAGCGGCTCTCCAGAAACGGCTACAAGGGCGTGGGGGGCCGAACGCCCGGCAACCGTCGCCGCCAGCAGACCGACAGGATCACGTGCGTGTGAAGCTGCTGCTAGCCGTCTTTGGTCTGGCGGTCGTGGAGCACATACGCATACGGGGGAATCTGATAACCGCGCGCGTCGTAGTACGCCTCCACCACGCGCTCGGTCAGGCCCATCACCAGCGCGCGCTGCCGGATCACGTGCCCGTGAGGAGCGATGAGGGCGAGCATGACGACGACGCAGGCGATACAGCTTAGTCTGCCGTTGGACCGCGTGGGCACGGTGCAGTGTCCACGCTGCGGCCACATCTTCGATGCGCGGCGCGCGGCGGCGGCCCTGCGGCTGGCGGCACTCTCACCGGCCACGCGCGCGGTGTGGGAATCGAGCGGGCACCGCTTCCAGCGCGGCTGGGAGTGCCTGGGGCCATCGGAGTTGGCGGCGCGCGTCAAACTCGCGCCGTCGACGGTGTCGTATCACAATTTCGTTACGCAACCCCTCAATCAACGGGCGGGCGATATCATTGGGGATCGGTGTCATCCAATGGGCCCAGTACGAAGACAGGCGGGGAGTCAGCACCGGTACCGGCACAAGATACCGTCGTAATCCGCGTACATGTGCATAGCCGGTCATCATCTCACCATAGGTCAAAACGTCGGCACCACCGATCTCAATGATTTTCCCCATGCTGTCCGGTGTTTGCAGCGCTGCTATCAGGTAATCCAATGTATCACGGATGCTGATGGGCTGAGTGCGCGTGAAGACCCAGCGCGGGCAGATCATGATGGGAATGCGTTCGGTCAGGTAACGGATCATCTCGAATGAAATGCTGCCCGATCCCACAATCACCCCGGCGCGGAATTCGGTCACGGACACACCCGCTTCACGCAGCGCCGCGCCGGTCTGCTGACGTGACTGCAAGTGTTGGGAGAGGTCGGTAGCTGGGTCACCCAATCCGCCCAGGTAGATGATTTGCTGTACGCCCTGCGCCTGAGCGGCGGTGCCAAAGTTGCGCGCAGCGGTTAAGTCAAGCTGGTGGAAATCGGCGTTGCCGCGCATACTGTGGATCAGGTAGTAGGCAGCGCTCACGCTCGCAAGGGCAGGTTTCAATGATTCAGGATGCAGCACATCACCCTGATGCACATCAACCTGTTCCAACCACGGACGACCCTGCAAGCGAGCGGGATCGCGCACGAGGACGCGCACGCGGTAGCCTGCTTCCAGCAGACGGGGTACCAGACGACCCCCGATGTAGCCTGTGACGCCTGTGACCAGAATTAAACGCGCTTGTGGGTCGATCTGTGCAGCCATAATGTCCCCTTATACCCCTGGCAAATGCCTAATTGGGTTGCAGCGTGCCGAAAAAAACCTGCCAGGCCAGCAGCGACTTTGCCACCAGCGAAAGCACAATGTAAGCCTTTTCGCCGTAGAGGTAGTCCTGCCAGCGCCCGATCTTCTTGTATTGCAGAATCATGTTGATTGCGAACACATTGAAGAACAGGAACAGCGAGACATAGATCGCGTACACAAAATTGGGAACCTGTTCGCCGCTGGTGACCGAGCCAACGAAGTAGATGCCAATCGCGATCCAGGGCACGATCCCCGCGATTGAGCCGAAAATGAAGGCGGTCCAATCGGTTTTTTCCGTCGTCTGGTTGTGCAGTTCCATCATCCAGCCAAACAGGATCATCATGGCGTTCAGTGTGAAGATGAGCAGCAGCGTTGCGATGTCGTACATGCCGAACAGCATAGCAATCGCCACGATCATGACTGAGGAACTGAACGAATACTCAATCCACCGCGCGTAGTTGACGCCCTTTTTCAGATTGCGAACATACCAGCCATAGATACCCGGCGTTGAGATTAGGAAATGCGCCAGGGCGGACATAAACAGAAAGGCTGCGATCAGCAGGGCCAGCGGAATATTGAAAGCGGTCTCCAGATTGGTGACAAGCTTTTCGGTCACCTCGTCATACTTCAGGAACGAGGTCGTGACCGGGAGTTTGAAGTCCAGATCGCTCAGAGCCAGCATCAGCAGTCCCTGGACGAAATGAAATACCCCCATGAAAAGATTGAAGCGGCGCAGATTGCGAAATGGTCCTTCACCGGTTGTAGCCATCGTGATGTAGTCCCCCTTTAGGGTACAAAATCAGCGTGTGAGGTCGTTATAGGTTGAGATCGGTATTTTCGCCAGTGCGATAGTGTGCGACGATGGCCTGCGCGACAGCTTCTGGCGACTTTGCATCGGCAGGCTTTTTGAACGGTGCCTTCTCCCAGAACGGCGTATCTACCGCGCCCGGACGCACCACAGTGAACTTGTGTTTCCGGTTTTCCTTGCGCAGCACGGCGACCATGGTTTCCAGTCCGGCTTTCGCCACCGCATAGGCGGCCATCTTGGGCAGCACCACATGGTCAACATATGCGCCCATAAACATCATGTGCCCCCCGTCATTGAGCAGGTACTTCGGACACTGCCGTGTGGTATCACACCGGCAAAACCCCCGTGCCTCTTCGTTGGGTGCTGGTGCGGGACCCGCAGGGTGAGTATGAAACGGTGTGTTTGCTCTGCACGGACCAAACGATCGCCGCCCAACAAATCGTTGAATGGTTCGTGATGCGTTGGCAAGTCGAAGTCACTTTCGAAGAAGCCCGACGCCACCTGGGTGTTGAAACTCAACGCCAGTGGTCGGACAAAGCGATTGGGCGTGTGACGCCGCTGCTGCTGGGCTTGTTTTCGTGGATTACGCTGGTTGCTCATGCGTTTCACTTGTCTGGCAAGCCTGTTGTCGCCCGCCAGTCGGCCTGGTATACCAAAATGCTGCCCACCTTCTCGGACGCCCTGGCACTGGTTCGTCAGCAGCTCTGGTTTTCCCTGGGGACTTTTCAGACATCGGGGGTACCCCCCGACATGGTAAAAGTCCCGCGTGCATTTTTTGTCTCACTTGTTGAGACCCTATGTTATGCTGCTTGACTGTGCAAAGTCGAACTCAGAAGACTATTTGATTCCCAGGAGAAACGCTACCCCTTTTTGACGCGCCCTGTTCGGGTCTGCCGGCCTACCTCGGCCTGGCACACTCCCATCCGATCATCCCTGGCACATTCTCGCACGTTTAATGACAATTCATTGCCACTTATTTGAAACGCTGGCCTATTGAGACCTTTTATCAGGACGGTAAGGGACATCTGGGGTTAGATGAATATCGGATGCGTAACGCTGACGCCATTGGAAAACATTGGTGTCTGGTGTTTGTGTCCTATTCGTTCTTGCATCTGGATTGCCTGCCCCCGTCACCGACAAAAGCGCATTTGCCCATCAAAACCAGCAATTCCCGGAGGTGTAAAAACGCCGGGGAAAATGAGACCAAATGGAC
>CAZMNL010000160.1:0-6820 GCA_964567525.1 uncultured Anaerolineaceae bacterium | reverse complement strand
GCTTTCGTGCCACCGCTGTAGCGCGTCTGCGTCCAGGCCGGGCCGATCATGCGCAGCCCGCGCGCGTACCATTCCTCGACCTGCGCCGGTTCCAGGATTGGGTCCGCGCCTTCCATCAGCAGCATCAGGCCCATGCGGTGCTCGCCGACTTCGCGGCCCGGCTCCCAGGTTGCCAGTACGGTGTCCAGGTCGCGTTTCGTTTGCACCAGGACGATTGTTTCGTTTTCGTCCACCAGCCGGTGATAGTAGTCTACCTGCCGCATCCCCAGCGTATAGGCTTCTTCGGGCGTGTCGTAGAGTATCTTTTCGTCGGGGTACATTTTGGTCCAGGTGGGCGAGACGAAGATCGTGCCGCAGACCAGCGCCAGCCGTCCGAGCAGGTTCTCCGGCAAACCGACCATGCTCTGACCGTAGCGGTGCAGGAAAACCGGATCGGTTTCAAACGGGCGGCGGCTCAGCGCGCTCTCCGGGAAGTTGCGCCCGTTGTTGAAGTAGTTCCAGGCGATATCTTCGTGCGCGTCAACCACGATCATCTGGTGTAGAGATGCGTCCATCGGTGTTAGCCTGTCTGTAGCTGCTCGACCAATGCGTCGAGGTTGTCAAATTCCCGGTAATCCTGCACTTTTTGCCCGTTGATGAAAAAACTCGGCGTGCCTGTTAACCCGCGCCGCCGGAACTCTTCGCGTGCCGCGTCGATAGTGCTGTTCAAGCTGCCAGAGTCGAGACAGGTTTCGAAAGCGTCAGTATCCAGTCCCAGGTTTTGCGCGCCGTCCAGCAGGCGTTTTTCGTCGAAGGGACGCGCTAAAAACTTGTCGTTCCAGTGGAACAGGACATCGTGCATGGTCCAGAGTTGGCCCTGTTCACCCGCACAGAGCAGGGCTAGCGCGGCACTTTTCGCACCGGAGCCGATATGCGGCACGGGCACAAACACGAACTGCACCTGTCCGGCGGCGATCTCATCCAGCAGGTTGGGGAAGCGCTCATCGTGAAACTCTGTACAGTGCGGGCAGGCATAGCTGGAAAAATTTTCGACGAGTACGGGCGCATCCGGGCGACCCAGGCGCGGGAAGCCCTGCGCAGTGAAGCCCTGTTCGAGTCCGGCGTACTGCGCGCCTGCGCCGTCCGGAATCGGGCCTTCGAGCACGATGAACTGGTAATAGACGTATACCGCCGCGCCCGCTAGCAGGACGATGATCCCGATAATGAACCAGCGGGGCACACGGCGCGTTGTGGGGCGAGTCAGGTTGGGGTCGGTGTTGTGTGTCATGCGTGTCTTTTGCTCCGTGTCAGGTCATCCAGTGATCAACATGGTCAAGCAGTTCTGGTAAGCGCCGGATTGTCGCGTCCGGTGTGACTTCGATGCCGTCCGGCAGCCAGCGGTGCGTCTGCTCGATCCACACGCCGCGCAGCCCGGCCTGCTGCGCGCCCCACACGTCAAAATACAGGCTGTCGCCCACATAAACCGCTTCGTCTGGCTGCAAGTCCAGCGCATCCAAACTGAGGCTGAATACCGCGCTGTGCGGCTTCCAGCGTTCGACATCTGCCGAAAACACCAGATGCTCAAGATGCTGGGTCAGGCCATAGCGGTCCAGGTCGCGGCGGTGATGGCGACCCGGCCACAGGGTATTCGAGATCAGGCCAACGCGCAGGCCGCGCGCGTGCAGGGCGCGCAGCGTATCGGCGGCACCTTCCAGCGGCACGACATGCGACTGGATCGCGATCATATACGCCTCAGATGCCGCGCTAACCAGGTCCGGCGACGCATCCGGTACGCTCCACTCGCGCATCAGTCCCGCCACCAGCCAATCGAGCTTTAAGTCTTCGACAGCGTGGTTGTTAAGCTGGCTCCATATGCCGAAGATGTAGTCCCACGCCGCATCAAGCGCGGCATCTTGCGGCGGCAGCTCTACCCCGTCTGCGCGCAGCCGCTCGTAGATGCCGCGCGCGCCGGTCTTTTCGGTATCTTCCCAGATAGTGCCGGGGGCGTTATAGTGCAGCAGAGTCCCGCCCATGTCAAAGATCACGCCACGCAGCGGCATAAAAAACGTCTCCTATTCGGCGAGCAGGAAGCGCGCGATCAGGTGCGCCGAGTGCATGACGCTTTCGGTGTGCGTGCGCTCATAGGCGTGCGAGGCATCCACGCCGGGACCACACAACGCGACCTGGGCCGTACCGCCCGCGCGCCAGTATGCCTCACCATCCGAAGCATAGTTCGGATAAATATCGGCCTTGTAAGGGATAGCGGCTTCATCGGCCAGCGCGCGGAGTTTGCGCGTCAGGTCCACGTGGTAGGGGCCGCCCGCGTCCTTGATGCAGATACCCACGCTGAATTCGTCGGAGTTCTGCCCGTTGCCAATGGCGGCCATATCGACCGCGAGCAGTTCGTGCAGATTATCCGGGAATCCGGCTGCACCCCCGTGCCCGACTTCCTCGTAAGTGGCGAAGACGACCGTCACGGTCTGCGCGGGACGCTGCCCGGCGGCCTTGAGCGCCCCGAATGCGCTGTAAATCGCGGCGACGCCGGCCTTGTCGTCCAGGTGGCGCGAGCGGATAAAGCCGGTTTTGGTGATTTCCACGCGCGGGTCGAGGAACACAAAATCGCCGACTTCGATGCCGAGGGCGCGGGTTTCGTCGGCGCTGGTGGTGCGCGCGTCGATGCGGACTTCCATCGTGTCTTCGTTGCGCGGGGCGTCGCGCGCGTCGCGGTGGACGTGTACGCTGGCCTTAGCCGGCACGACCGTGCCCCGGTAGCGCGTGCCGTCGTGCGTCTGGATCGTCACGCCCTCGAATTCCACCGCGTTCCACATGAATCCGCCCAACATCGTCAGCTTGAGGCGGCCATTGCTTTTGATCTCCTTGACCATCAAGCCCAGCGTATCGACGTGCGCGGTCAGGCCGCGCGGGGCGTCCTCGCGCGCGCCGGGCCACGTGACGATCAGCGCCCCTTTGGGATCGCGCGTGATCGCTAACCCGTCGATACCCAACGCCTCGAAGGCCGCTTGCACATAGGCGACGGCTTCCGCGTGATATCCGGTGGGGCTGGGTGTGTTCAGCAGGCTGACCAGGAAGTTAAGGGTACTGTCGGTATCAAAGTGTAATTCAGCCACGTGATTACGGCTCCTGAAATGTCTATAAAGCGCGTTGCCGTGAAGTATAACCCGACCGGGCACGTCTGACGAGGGTGGTGCAGGCTACCGGATCGTGATCGTGCCGAGCGTGACGTGATCCCCGGCGGGCGTGCCGTCCGCGCGTGTGACCGGCAGGCGCGCGGCGGGTTCCTGCCACCAGTACACGACCAGCCATAGATCGTATGTGCCCGGCGGCAGCGAGTCGGGCAGGGCGACCGCGTGATTATCCCGGTGCAGCGAACCCGGCTGCCATGTTGATGTGAACTCAAAATGATTGACCGGGAACGAATCGCGCTGCGCGACGATCTGTTCATCGTCCATCAGCAGCAGGGCGATGGTGTAATCCTGCGGGATGCTTTCACGCGTTTCCCACAGCAGCGATACCGGCAGCAGGTCACCGGGGGCGCGTGTTGTGCCGCCGGGGATATCATACCCCGCGAGGTGCAGTCCGGTTCCGAACGTGACGCCGGTTGTCTGGTCGGGCCATGTGCGCAGCGGCACGGGCAGCGCGCCGGTGGTATCGAACAATACCGCCCGCGCGGTATCGGTCGCTTTCAGTTCGCGCACGGGGAAGTAATGCCGCGAGAGATAATGTTCTACCGGGCGCACCGACCAGGGGATATACGGGCTGCTGTCCAGCACCAGCCAGAGACGAGTATGCCGGTCCGCGAGCCGTGCCAGGATTGCCTGGGTTCCCTCGGTCAGCAGGTCGTCGGGATGCGGCGATTCGATATCTGGCGGCTGTTCCGCGCTGAAGCGTCGTCCCGGTGATACCGGCAGGGTATAGACCGGGATATCGGTGTGTTTGAAGTAGTTCATGAAGAACTCAGAATAGATAAAATCGTTGAGCACCACCACGTCGCCCGTTTGCAGGTTGGCGTCAATCTGGGCGAGCAGGTCGCGCGTGCGGTCGAAGTCGCCATAGTAGCGCGGATCGTGCCGGATCGCGGTCATGCTGCCGAACAGCGCGATCAGCGTGCCCGCGCACAGTGTCCCGGTGGTGAGCGCGAAGGCGCGCGAGGGTCGCGGAAGGGATTCCGGGCGGCGCACCCACCACACCAGCCACCCCAGCGCGATCAGGGCGAGTCCGGCGGCGAACACGGGCAGCAGCCATGCGCTCCCAACGGCGTGCCGCCACGCGATATCGGGCGTATGATCGCCGAGCAGGTCGGCATAAACGGCGATCTGGGACCAGCGCACGGTCCACATGCCGCCTTCCCAGGGGATCACGCGCGGAGTCTGGGCGGCGAGCGTGTCGTAATACGCCTCGATGGGGACCAGGGCGGCGAGGACCTGGATTCCTGCGCTGACCAGGAATACCGCACCGGCTCCGATACGCGCCCACCGCGCCGCGCCAGGGGCTAGCAGCGCCTCGACGACCGGCAGCAGCCACAGCGCGACAAACGGCGTAACCGGCATGAGATAGCGCGGTCCCCAGCCCAGGCCGCCGTACCATTCACGCTCGCCGCGCACGATGGCGTATCCGACGATAAAAGAAGCAATCATGAGGGTGGGCACAAGAATTTCGCGCCAGCGTCCTGTGCGAACCAGGCGCGGCCAACCGGCGAAGCCCAGCAACAGCACGGGCGAGAATACCCACATGCTGCGTGATGGGCTGTACAGGTAGCCGCGCACGCCAAGCGCCATGTCGTTGATATTGCTGCGCGCCTGTTGCAGGCGGTCGGTCAGGTTCCAGCGCGTGATCGAGACATCAAACCACGCATCCAGGTTCAACACGACCAGCAGCAGTCCCGCGCCGACCAGAAACAGGACCACCAGCGCGATCAGTGTGCTGCGCGTGATACGCCGAGCGGGAATCGCTTCCACAAGCAGCGCCGGGACAATCAGCAGCGCGGCTTCTTTGGAGAGCAGCGTTCCGGCAAGTGCCGCAGCGAACACAATACCGGGCAGCAGCGGGCGCTGTCCGGTGGCGAGCTGCTGGCGCACGCGCCCAATCAGGTACACGCTGAGTAGCGCGAGCAGCGTGAACAGCGGTTCGCGGAAAAACGTGCGGCTGTAGGGCCACGCAATCGTGCCCAGGCCGAAGACCAGCGCGACGCGCGCCACCACGCGCGCCCGGTAGCCGAGCGACAATCCCCAGGCGTACAGCACGCCCGCTGTCAGCGCTGTGACCAGCACATTAAACAGCCACGTGGTGTGTACCAGCCCGATGCCGGGGAGTATCTGCGCGACCAGGAACAGCGGCACAGCCAGGATCGGCTGCAAAGGTTCGCTGTCGGCGGGCGGGGGCAGGGTATCTTCGGGCGTGCGCGGCGGGAAGGCGTCGAACTCGTAGTTCTGGCGCAGGTCGCCGCGCCGCGCCATGCTCTCAGTAGCGTCGAACAGGAACCACTCGTCGCGGCTGATCGCGTAGCCGCTGTACGTGACCAGGTAGACCGCGATCAGCAGCGCGACCAGGGCCGCACCGATGGCAAAGCGGCGCAGCGGTGATATCGGGGGGAGTGGTGCGTGTGTCGTCATCGGCGGCGTGTGCCCCGTTTGCGGCCCAGCAGATCGCGGTACAGCGCCGCGAGATCGGCGGCGAGACGGCTGATATCGTACTGCGCCAGGATCGCGGCTTGAATGCGGGTTTGGTCCGCGTCGTCATCGAGCGCCGCGAGTACCGCCTGGGCCAGCGCGTCGGGATCGCCCGGCGGCACAATGCGCCCGTAATCGCCCCCGTGCAGCAGGTCCGGCACGCCGCCGACCGCCGTCGAAACGACCGGCACACCCGCCGCCAGCGCCTCGATGATCGAAACCGGCGTGCCTTCGTTGTCCGAGGAAATCACCAGCGCGTCGAGATCGCTGTAGACCGGTTTCAGGTCTTGCAGGAAGCCGGTGAAGATCACGCGATCACTTAGCTCAATCTGCGCGGCCTGCGCTTCGACTTCGGCGCGCAGTTCACCGTCGCCCACGATCAGGAAGCGGGCGTCCGGGCGCTGCTGGCGCACGCGCTGCGCCATCTGCAAAAACAGCGCGTGATTTTTGATCGGCACAATGCGCCCCACAATGCCGATCAGCGGCGCACCGGGCGGGATGTTGTACCGGGCGCGGCATTCTCCCGCGCTGCGCGGCGTGTCCGCGAACGGCTGTAGTTCCAGTCCCAGGGGGATGTTAACGAACTTCTCGCGCGGGGCGATGCGATACGTCCCGGCGAGTTCATCGATCAGGCCGGGGCTGATCGTGATCAGCCGGTGCGTGATGCGCGCGGTGAGCCGTTCCAGCCACAGGAACACGGATGTTTTCAGCCGCCCAAAATAGCCGTGAAACACGTGCCCGTGAAAGGTATGCACACGCACCGGCACACCTGCCAGCCACGCCGCCACCCGCCCCACAAAGCCCGCTTTGGCGGTGTGCGTGTGTACCACGTCCGGCTTGACTTGCCGCATCAAGCGCCACAGCTTGATCAGCGTGGCGAGATCGCGCAGCGGCGAAAGCTCGCGGCCCAGTTCGGCGACATAGACCGGCGTGATCCCGCGTGCCTCCGCTAAATAGGCCATATCGCCCTCATGCTCGCCGATGTGCCCGCAGACCAGCGTACTCTCGAATTCCGGCGGCGCGAGCCGTTCGGTGAGCAGCGTCACGTGAATCGCCGGGCCGCCGACGTTCAGGCGGGCGATAATGCGCATGATGCGAATCGGACAGTCAGCGGACATGATCACCTCACGGAGCCTGCGGGGTATGCGGATCGA
>CAZMNL010000159.1:0-6830 GCA_964567525.1 uncultured Anaerolineaceae bacterium | reverse complement strand
TTGTCACGCCATCGTGGGACGGCATACACACCCGATTGCGATGACGGTCGGCGGCTTTACACACTTCCCCAGCATCGAAGACCTGGAAAAACTGCGCGAACAGGCCGAATTGCTGCTGGCGGACGTGGACGCGACGGTCGAACTGTTCGGCACGCTGCCCTGGCCCACTTTTGAGCGCGAAACCGAATATGTCGCGCTGGTGCAGCCGGATGAATACGGCTTCATTGACGGCATGATCGGCAGCACGGACGGCTACGAACTGCCGCTGAACGAATACCGCAAAGTCACCAACGAGTATCTCGAATCGCACTCGACCGCCAAGCACGCCGCGTTCAACCGCGACAGCTACATGGTCGGGGCGCTGGCACGCTTTAATCTGAAGCACGAACAGCTCACCGACCGCGCCAAAGCCGCTGCCGAACACCTGGGACTGCAAGCCCCGTGCTACCGGCCCTACATGAACAGCGCGGCGCAGGTGGTCGAGATCGTGCAGTGCTTCGACGATTCGATCAAGCTGCTGGATACGCTGCTCGAACGCGGCGTCGAATGGGAAGCCCCGACCCCGGTCACGCTCAGCCCCGGCGCACGCGGCGTTGGCGCGTGTGATGTGCCGCGCGGTATTCTGTTCCACGAATACCAGATCGGCGTGGATGGGCTGATCGAGGAAGCGAACTGCATCATCCCGACCGGGCAAAACCTGGGCAACATCGACCGCGATATGCGCGCGCTGGTTCCGACTCTGATCACCGAGCCGGAAGACAGCATCCGGCTTAAAATGGAAATGCTGGTTCGCGCGTATGATCCGTGCATCTCATGCTCAACGCACTTCCTCGACGTGGAATTCGTCGGGAAGTAGGTTGAAGGTAGGCCGCCGGGGGCGCGGCAGCAGCCAGACTGCTCCCCCCGGCACCACCTTGACCTGTCACATTCAAGAGGAACCAGACCTTCATGGCAGGCGAACACACGCCGGATACGTTGATCCTGGGGGTCGGCAACCCGCTGTTAGGTGATGATGCGGCAGGCGTCCTGGTAGCGCAAAAACTGCAACAGCGCGATGACCTGCCACCGCACGTCACCGTGATCGACGGCGGCACCGATGGCCTGGGCCTGATCCCGGTGATGGAACCGTACCGGCGCGTGATCATCGTTGATGCCGTGCCGATGGAGCAACCACCGGGAACAATACGCCGTTTCACCTGGCGCGATATCCGGCTCAACACCCAGCAGCAGACCTTCTCACTGCACGAAAGCGGCATGGCAGAGGCGTTAGTCCTGGCCGAAACGTTAGGCTGCCTGCCCCCGGAGGTTGTGTTTTACGGTGTTCAGCCGCAGAATATGAATTGGGACGAACCGCTGAGTCCGGCGGTTGAACATGCGCTGCCCACTTTGATAGAGGCCCTGATAAACGAAGTCAGGAGTGATGAAAACGATGGCTCAGAAGATTTTGATCATTGATGACGACCCCGATGTCGTGTTGGCGCTGCGAATGCCGCTGGAAAGCACCGGGTATGAAGTGAAAGACGCCCACTCGCAGGCATCCGGCCTGGAAGCTATCGACGCTTTCAAGCCCGATCTGATCATCCTGGATGTGATGATGGATACGCACACCGCCGGTTTTCAGCTTGCGCTGAAGCTGCACGGCCCGGACGCCAAAGAAGAACACAAGAATATCCCGATCCTGATGGTCACAGCCGTACACCAGACTACACCGCTGCGCTTCGGCCCGGATGACGACTATCTGCCGGTGGATGGCTTTATCGATAAGCCGATCAACCCGAAAGTGCTCATGGAAGAGATCAAAAAATTATTGGGGTAGTAAACCAGGCAGTAAAACCCTGAAGTACGGTGGCACAAGCCCGGTCCCCTCGTCCATCATCACCATTCCTATCGCTGTCAGTCGCCGGATTGGGGCATTAACGCTGGTACGAGGTTTTTATGACGATACCATTGACACCGCATTCAACAACGTCTGATCGCGCGCGTGGGCTGCAACCAACCTTCGAGGAACTGTGCCAGAATACCCAGCTACTCATCCGCTTGCGGTGGATAGCTGGGTTTAGTATTTTGTTCAGCGCCGGATTCACACACTGGGTGCTGTCAATTGAATTGATGCTGCTCCCACTATTAGTACTTGGGTTAGCAGTACTGGGCTATAATGCAGTACTGGCGGTGTTCTGCCGTTCAGAACACAAAACGATGGCGAGCGTCCAGCGCATCGCGTGGGGACAGATTCTCCTGGATTGGCTGGCGATGCTGGGGTTGGTACACTTTACCGGCGGGATCACCAGCCCGGCGCTGATCTATTTTGTGATCCACGCGGCGCTTTCGGGTACGATCCTGCTGCCCTGGCAGACTCGCAGCCTCTCATTGTTGGCGGTCGGCATCGTGGGCGGCATCGCCTGGATGGAGAGCGCGGGCGGCCTGCCCCACATCATGATTGACGAACTGGGGCTGGGTGACGAACTCTATCAGAACGAGACGTATATCATGGCGGTGCTGTTTTTCTACGGCTCCACCGTGCTTACGCTCTCCGAACTGGTCACGCGCAATGCCCAGCGTATTCGCCAGCGTGAGCAGCGCATTCGCCAGCTTTACGACGCACGCGAAACATTCGTGCGCGTAGCAACGCACGAACTGCGCGCCCCACTTGGCGCGTCACTCTCGTTAATGCGCAATATCGAACAGGGCTACGCGGGAGAACTCAGCGAACAGCAAGCCGCCATCCTCACCCGCGTTTCAAGCCGGTTGGAGGGCTTGCGCGCCCTGATCGACGACCTGCTGACCCTGGCGCGCAGCCGTGAAGCCACCACCGCCGACGCCCCACTGCAACCGGATAGCGTGCGCGATACCCTCACGTCTCTGCTTGACCGCGAGCGCCCGTTTGCCGAACAAAAGCAGATCGAGCTGCGCTGCGACCTGGACTCGGAACCGGGCATTGTGATGTCCGGGGATGTGGGCTTGCAGATCATCTTTGGCAACCTGATCAATAACGCGCTGAAGTACACCCCCTGCAACGGAGAAGTGGCAGTCGATTATCATGTTGACCGGGCGCGCCACACCGTAAACGTAACCGTCAAAGATTCCGGCATCGGCATTCCCGCCAGCGATCTACCTAATATCTTCAACGAGTTCTTTCGCGCGCAGAACGCGAAACAGTCCCAGATTCACGGCACGGGAATCGGCTTAGCGACGGTCAAAACGCTCGTGGAACGCTATCACGGGGAAATTACACTGGAAAGTACCGAGGGCAAGGGCACAACGATATCTGTCACGCTGCCCCTTGCCCCGAAGAAAACCAATTGAACGCCTTATCCGGCGGGTTCGTCAAATACCAGCCGGTCGCCGACCTGCACGCGATCAAGCAGCGCGGGCGCGGCCTCGATCAGGTAACGCGCGGGCTTAGCGGGCGCGTAATACAGCCGCCAGGGTTTCGCCAGCTTCGCATCCACCACGCGCCCCTCGTCATCCAGCCACACGGCGGAAATTGCAAAGAAGACAAACAGCATATGAATCGCAGCATCCATTACGCTGGTGCGGTTGTAGACGAACAGCAATCCCTCGTCTTCCGGCAAACTGCGCCGCCACTGCAAACCCTTCAAATGACACCAGAAGCTCTTACACCACCAGGCACGCGACAGGACGACCTCGCCCGAATCCGCGTGCCGGATTACGCGCCATTGGCTCATCGCGGGATCACCAAAACCTGCCCCGGAAAGACGTAATTCGGGTTCCAGATACCGTTCGCATAGGCCAGCACATCCCAACGCACGTTGTACATCAACCCGATACGGAACAGGTTCTCACTCGGCTGCACGACATGGGTCAACGTGCCGCCTGGACCAGGAACCGGGGTGGCCGGGGTCGGGGCCGGAGCCATGCCACCGGGCACGCGCAGCACCTGGCCGGGATAGATCAGGTTCGGGTTGAGGATGTTGTTAATCTGGGCTAACGTTGTAACGGTGGAGTTAAACCGGGCTGCAATCGCCGTCAGGGTATCGCCACGCACGATCACATACGTCCCTGCGCCGGTATCAACTGGGCCGCCTGTGCCGGACGATTGAGTCGGAACAGGGGTCAGGGTTGGTGGCTGTTGGAAGTCACGGCGCACCGGCACAACCAACGCCTGCCCGATACGCAGGAAGCCGTTCTGATTCAGCCCGTTCACCTGGATGATCGCGTTCACCGAACTATCATAACGGCGCGAGATGTCCCATACCGTATCGCCCGCCACCACCGTGTACATGACCGTATCATTGAACCCCGACGGTATGACCGGGGTCGGCGTAAAGGTCGGTTGTTGAGGCACGTTCGGCGTAAAGCTTGGAATGGGTGACGGCGTCACCGGGATCGCCGTGATCGTACCTTCCTGGGTGGGCACAAAGGGATCAGGCGTGTTAGTAGGCTGTTCAACGGTGGGTGGTTGCGGCGTGCCCAGCGGAATCAGGACCGCATCATCAAGATACACATTATTCGTACCGACAAAACCCTGCGGTGCGGTGCGCACAAAGACCGTTACCGCCGTGCCGTTGGCGCGTGCGGAAACCGACATTTCGCGGTATTCGTCGTAGTATTCCGCGTCCGAGGACCACACAATATTACTGCTGGTCCCATCCGTGCCGCCGTTTGGATCGATCCCCACATTGATGATCACATCGTTCGGGTCTTCACTGACATCCGGGTTGGCAAAGGGCGCGGAAGACCACACGTATACAAAGACACTGAAACGCAGTTCCGTGCCTGCCGCAACCGGCACGCGTTGGTAAACGCCGCCGGTATGTGTGGCGAAGAAAGTATTGTACTCCTGCGCTGCACTGCCGGAACGCACCCGATTTGAGGGTGCAGGCTTGTATTCAGGTCGCTGGTTAATCGAAGACGACCCGGACTGCGATAGACTCCAGGGTTGCCAACCGGACGCCACGCGCAGCGTTTGATCGCCGCTCACAGCAATAAATGGCTCCTCAAATCCCGGATTCTGCAACAAATTTCCTGCCTGATAAGCCTGCGCAACCGGCGAATGCGGTGAGAGCGAACCCACAAGCATCACAACCGAGCACACGATCAGACTCACCAACAGGCGAGCGAGTGATTTTTCATTCAGACGCATAAGGCCCCCTACATACCAGCGCTATGCCGATGTACCCAATGTTCTTTAGTGTAGCACAACTTGCCGATCAAGACAGCGCCCCCGCAATAGCGCGGATGTGCTCCGGCGTGCTGCCGCAGCACGCGCCGACAATCCGCGCGCCCAGCGACTGCACCCGCAGCGCATACGCCGCCATATCCTCTGGTGTCGCATCATAAACCGTGACATCGCCTTCCATGTGCGGCAGACCGGCGTTGGCTTTAGCAATCAGCGTGACACCTTCTCCGGCAGCGTGCATCTTGCCAATCACGCCTTCGATCTCGTCGGGACCGTTGCCGCAGTTGCCACCCAGGGCAAGTACACCGAGATCATGCAACGCTTCAAGGGCGCGCTCCGGCGTGACGCCCATCATCGTCCGGCCTTTGGTGTCGAACGTCATCGTAGCCACGATGGGCGTGTCCGGCGCAGCTTTACGCGCGCCCTCAACCGCCGCGCGCACCTCTTCGAGGTCCGACATCGTCTCAACCCACAAAACATCTACGCCTCCCGCGACCAGCGCGCGCGCCTGCTCTTCGAACGCGGCGGAGGCGTCCTCAAAGGCCAGCGTCCCCAGCGGCGCGAGCATCTGGCCCGTCGGACCCATCGAGCCACCCACAACCACCGGGTGTGGCACGGCATCGGCTTCGGCGCGCGCCAACTCAGCCGCCGCGCGGTTTAGCTCGCCAGCACGCTCGCCCAGGTCATGCGAGCCGAGCCGGTAACGAGTGCCGCCAAACGTGTTGGTCAGGATGATCTCTGCACCCGCTTCGATATACTGGCGGTGAATACTGCGCACATCGTCAGGGCGCGTAACATTCCACAGCTCCGGCGAAGTCCCGCGCTCCAATCCCATTGCAAACAGCATCGTACCCATGCCGCCGTCAGCGACAATCGGGCGGCCACGTTCGATCAGTGCTTGTAGCGTTATCTGCATATTTTTCCAGCTTTCGTAAAGAAGGTTTATCCAAACTGCCAATATTGTACTGAATGTGCCGCAGACGTGCGAAAGTACGCGCGATAATGAACCTGCGCCAAAACAAAAGGTGCTCCATCACGAAGCACCTCGATATTCAGTGGCAGCAAAACGTCACCGGTTACTGGGCGTCTTCGGCCTTCTGAGCCTCGATACCGAAATCTTGCAGCACGCGCAGCACACTGGTCAGCAGTTCCGACGGGCCAAATGGTTTGGTAAGATAATCGTCAACTTTGGCGATATGCAATCCCAGCACCTTGTCAATGCTCTGCGCCTTAGCCGTCACGACAATCACCGGGATATTTCTCATATCCTCATCAGCACGCATCCGCTGGAAAACTTCCCATCCATCCATCTCAGGCATCATCAGGTCCAGCAGCACCAAATCTGGCTTGACGGCGGCGATCACTTCCAGACCTTCCTTACCCCCACCTGCGCCGAACACATCGTAACCCTGTCGTGTTAAAATGAGTTTGACGAGATCAATGATTTGGAGGTCATCTTCAATGCAAACGATCTTGATGGCGTCTGCGTTATCAGTCATTACGGCTTCTCCAACCAAAGAGATGCTAACGTTCCAATTATGCCCAGAGGTCAGTGACACTAAAACATGTTAACGGGTGTGTTATGACCTATTACGAGTAGTCTACCATAGGCGTTGTGCTGCTGTCTACATGCCGAAAGTAAGCTAAATCTGCCCATGCACAAACATCATCATGCGCTATAATTTTGACA
>CAZMNL010000158.1:0-6882 GCA_964567525.1 uncultured Anaerolineaceae bacterium | reverse complement strand
TAAAGTCCCCTCTCCAGCCACCGGAGAGGGGCTTTAGCCCAACGCACGCTCTCCTGCTCAGTTCTGGATCGTCTGCACGATAGTTGACAGGCGTCTGCTTTCCGGGCACAATGGATTCCGTTACCCGTGATACGGCTGCCCCCAACGCTGAGAAGGACTCATCATGCCCAAAAGAATCGACCGCCGCGTACAACGCACCCGCCGCCTGCTGCGCGACGCCCTGATCACGCTGACGCTGGAACGCGGCTACGACGCGATCACGATCCAGGACATCACCGACCACGCCAACCTGGGCCGCGCCACGTTCTACCTGCACTACAAGGACAAAGACGACCTGCTGCTGAGCACCCTGCAAGAGATCGTCGACGAACTGCTCGCGCGTATCGGCCCGGCGGAAGAGGCGCTGGACGAAAACCGCGATAATTTCGCCATCCGGACGTTGTTCCAGCACGCGCAGGAAAACGCCGACCTCTACCGTATCATTCTGCGCGGCAGCGGGGCCGCCCACGCCCAGCGGCGGCTGCGCGAGATCGCCGCCACCGTCGCCGGGGACGCGCTGCACGCCCGGCTGGATGACCGCCCCAGCCCGGTCCCGCTCGACCTGGTGACGCATTATTTCTCGCGCGCGCTGCTGGGCATGGTGGATTGGTGGCTGGCGGAAAATATGCCCTACCCGGTCGAATACATGGCGGACGTGCTGACCCGGCTCAGCCTGAATCCGCTGCTCGCAATGCTCGAAATCGCGCCACACCCCACCCGCGAGTGAATCGCCCCGGAAATGTTGCTCAGACAACATCAGCGGCGCGCATTTTGGCGTATGATTGGAACACGATTGCGGTATTCTGCCGCCGGATATGATGGATATGATAATATTTTGATGGTAAAGTATCTTGACGCAGAGCGATAATCTGCTAGCATCAAGCGGTAATCCAACTGAATCGCATTAAGGAGTAACGGCAATGGGTGAGAAAACGTTCGTGGTGACGGAAGCGACCTTCGAAGCCGAAGTCCTGAATTCCGAACTTCCGGTCTTGATCGATTTCTGGGCTGAATGGTGCGCCCCCTGCAAGATGATCGCGCCGCTGGTGGACCAACTGGCCGAAAAATACGACGGCAAACTGCGTGTTGGCAAGGTCGATGCCGACGAAAACCAGAACCTGCTGATGCAGTACGGCATCATGGGCATTCCGACGCTGATGGTGTTCAAAAACGGTGAAGTCGCCGAGCGCATTGTCGGCTTCATGCCGCTGCCCGCGCTGGAACCGAAGGTCGTGCAGCACCTCGACTAACACGACCACCAACACGTCAAGACACCAACGCCCCTGGATCGTCCGGGGGCGTTCTGGTTGCGCTCACACCGGACGCGCATACAGCACCGCGTTGCCGCACTTGCCGGTGGCCGAGATCGCGCCGGACTCGCGCAGGCAGTAAGCGGCCTGCTGCGCCAGACGGCGCGGGCATCCCAGCGCGGACGCCAGATCGGCGGTGGTGAAAGGCTCCGGCAGGTCATCCGGCAGCAGCCGCAGCAGGTCGCCGGACGCCGTAAACCGCTGCTGCCCCACGACCTCGATCAAGCGCCGTTCCGCGATCACCCAGCCGCCGCGCCGCCAGCCCTGCCGCCCCTCGCCGCGCCGCCGCAGTTCGTCCTCGTGGATCAGCAGCACATCAAGCGACAGGTGCGCGTGATCCAGCAGCGCGGGAAAGCTGACCAGCTCCGCGAACAGGTCCGCCACCATGCCGCGCCGGGGCGACTTGCGCCGCCCGATCACCTCGCCGCCTTCCCCCAGGCGCACGATCCATTTCTGCGCCGCGATGGGATACACCAGCCGCACCGGGTGCGTCTCCAGCAGCCGCGCGAGCTTGCGTTTGAGCGCGGAAAAGCTCCCCGTCTGGATTTCGATCAGCAGGTCGCCGCGCACGATATCGATCATGAAGCCCTCAACCGGGACTTCGAGCCGGTCGCCCGGCTGCGCGTACCACGCCTTGAGCGCCGCGTGCAGCGGCTTTTCATTGAGTGTGCCAATTGTCATTGCGCGTGTATCCCGGTGTATGCGGCGCTGCCCAGGAGTCTAACACGGCGGCGCGTTTCGTCACATCTGCCACAAACCCACCCATGCGCGAAGCGGTGCAATGCGTTATTATTAGGCGCTGAATTCACCCTGTCCGCGCTGTAATAAGGCTGATCCAGGAAATAAATCACCCAAATGCGTTGGCCTTTGCTCCCCTTCCCTGAGGGAAGGGGTTGTGGGGGATGGGGTAATTATTTTCTTGGCGTAGCCTAAGAGCTTCCCCCACGCACGACCGACAGCACTGAGTGGAGGTTTTTTTGGTGATGACCGATCAACGAGCCACAACGGTGCAGCGTTACCGCGCCGAGCAAAAGGCCCAGGCCGTTTATATCCTGACTACCGTCATGCCTTTCAGCGTCAGCCAGAACCGCGCAATCGTTGTGTTTGACGGCGGCAGCATGGGGCATCTGATCACCTGTTCTGGCTGTACCCCGCGTACCGCGCTCGGACAGGGCGTGATGCGCGACATCCCGCCCGACGTGCTCAATACCTTCCTGGCCGCGCTCGAAGACGCCGCCGCCGCCTGGGACAACGACGCGATCCCGCCCAACGTCCACGACGGCGTGACGATCACGGTCGAGCGCGTGAACGACAGCGGGTATATGCGCGTGCGCATCGTCGAGCCGCAGCCCGACACCCCGCACCACCACCTGATCGCTGCCTGGACCCAGGCGTTCCCCGAAGTGCGCCAGATGTTGCGCTGATGTGCTCCGCGATGCCGCCCGCGCCGTCAGGTGAGCGTCAGACGGGAACCAAGCTGGAAACGCCCCGCTGTGATATGGTAAAATTACACTGCGCCGTTTCGCCTGCCCGCCCGCGCGGGCGGGATCGATGAGCGCCTGAGGCGTGGAACAGCCTAACGAAATTGAGGGACCATGCACGACCTGGGAATCGTGATTGTCAGTTGGAACACGCGCGACCTGCTGCGCACCTGTCTACAGACGGTGTTCGCCTCACAGGGCGATATCGCGTTTCAGGTCGTGGTGGTCGATAATAACTCGCCGGACGGCAGCGCACAGATGGTACGCGACGAATTCCCCGGCGTACACCTGATCGCCAACGCGGACAATCCCGGCTACCCGGTCGCCAACAACCAGGGCTTTCGCTGGCTCGGTTTTGAGCAGGGCTGCGGCGAGGATGCGCCGCGTTACGCGCTGGCACTCAACCCCGACACCGAACTGCCGCCGGACGCCCTGGCGCAGATGGTCGCCTATATGGACGCGGACGAACGCATCGGCGCGGCGGGGCCGAAACTGGTACTGCCGAATGGCTCGCTGGATAAAGCGTGCCGCCGCAGTTTCCCCAGCCCGGAAGTCAGTTTTTTCCGCATGGTGGGGCTGTCGAGCCTGTTTCCGCGCAGCCGCCGGTTTGGGCGCTATAATATGACTTACCTGGACCCGGACATCGAAACCGAAGTGGACGCGGTGGTCGGGGCGTTTATGATCGTGCGGCGCGCAGCGATTCAGCGCGTCGGGCTGTTCGACGAAATATTCTGGATGTACGGAGAGGATTTGGATTGGGCGTATCGAATCAAGCAGGCCGGGTGGACCGTGATGTACAATCCGAGCGTGACGGTGACGCACGTCAAACGAGCGGCGAGCCGCCAATCACGCCGGGCACAGCGCGAATTCTACCGGGCGATGCTGATCTTCTACCGGAAGCATTACCGGATGCAAACGACGTGGTGGTTACACGCCCTGATCATGCTGGGACTGGCGATCAAAGGCGGGTGGGGCCTGTGGCCGGAAATCTTCGCGCCACCACCGAAGCCCGCGCCGTCCGCGTGAATCCCGCGCTCGACCGGCGAATCCGCAGCTTCCTGCAATCGGCCCTGGTCATCACCGACATCGCCATGCTGACGTTGGCGTTCATCCTGGGGTACGTGGTGCGCGCGCGCCTGCCGCTGCCCGCCGTCCCGGTGGATCCGCCCTCGCTCTCAACGTATGTGCCGATGATGCTGATCCACGTCGCGGCGATTATCCTGGTGTTTTACCTGGCGCGCATGTACCACCAGCGCCGCGCCGTCAGCCGCTTTGACGAAGCCTACGCCCTGGCGCAGAACGTCTCTATCGGCACGCTGATGTCGGTGGCGCTCTCGACACTGGCGTTTAAGAACTCCGCGCTGGAACTCGACTACCCGCGCGGCGTGATCATCTATGCGTGGCTGCTGGGCATCGTGCTGACGGTGGTCGGGCGCGAGCTGCATCGCCAGTTGACCGTGCGCCTGCGCGATATCGGCTTCGGGCGCGATAACGTGCTGATCATCGGCTCCGGCGAAGTCGCGCGCACGATTGCCGAAAAAATCCGCTGGTCGCCGCACCTGGGCTATAAGATCGTCGGCGCGGTCAACGGTCGCCCCGGCGAGTCGGTCGGGGATGTGCCGATCATCGGCACGACCGGGCAGTTACCGGAGATCATCGACGATTACGGCGTGGACGAGGTGATCATCGCGCTGCCGGACGCCAGCCACCGCGAGCTTGTGCAACTCATCAGCAAGTGCCAGCGCGGGAAGGTCAGCATCAAGGTCTACCCGGACATCTTCGCGTACATGGCGGGCGGGCTGACGGTCGATGACCTCAACGGAATGCCGATGCTCAGCGTGCGCGATGTAGCGCTGCGCGGCTGGAAGCTGAGCCTCAAACGCGGCATGGACATGATCGGCGCGCTGATCGGCCTGGTGTTCCTCAGCCCGCTGATGACGCTGACCGCGATCCTGATCAAGCTGGAGTCGCCCGGCCCGGCGTTTTTCTGCCAGGAACGCATGGGGTTAGACGGTCGCCCGTTCCCGATGATCAAGTTCCGTTCGATGCGTTCCGACGCCGAAAAAGACGGTCCCGGCTGGACCACCGAAGGCGACCCGCGCGTGACGCGCATGGGCGCGTTCATGCGCAAAACCAACTGGGACGAGATTCCGCAGTTGATCAACGTGCTGTGGGGCCAGATGAGCCTGGTTGGGCCGCGCCCGGAGCAGCCGTATTACGTGCAGAAGTTCCGCGAATACATCCCGCGCTACATGGAGCGCCACCGCGAGAAAGCGGGCATGACCGGCTGGGCGCAGGTCAACGGCTTGCGCGGCGACACTTCGATCCTGGAACGCACCAAGTACGACCTGTGGTATGTCGAGAACTGGTCCTTGTGGCTGGATATCAAGATCGTGCTGCGCACCATCGCGCAGACCATCGTCGGGCGCAGCAAGAATGCGTATTGAGTAGTTGTCAGTAGACAGTTTTCAGTGGTCAGTTAAAGGCGGGCGCTGTGGGCATAGCGCCCGTTTTGCGTTGGGGACGTTTGCCATGCCGTCAACGACATGGCTATATACACGATGGACCGTAAAACGGCCCTATCCTCCCGGACGTTTCCTGGTCAGCCCCGCCTGCTCCCCTCTCCAACTTGATTGGAGAGGGGCTGGGGGTGAGGTAAACACAAACCGGGGCGACCGCCGTAACCAGCGCATCGCCCCGTGTCGATATATCCATGCAGCTATGCGGTTTTTCCGCTCGGCTCCCCCTCTCCAACGCTCGCGCAGCAAGCGCCTTGATATAGAGAGAACGCACCGAACCTATCAGGTGTTCGAAAGCATGATGCGGTAAGCGCGGTGATCGTCGCTGTATTCCACAGTTTCCACCACGAAATGTTTACCGGGCGGGCAGAATCGCCTGACGGTGGCATACGCAATGCCGTATTCCAGGTCGTGCGGATACGGCGAGTAGCAGTGCGCAATCAGGGTGTTTTCGTCTTCCACCGCCAAACGCCAGCCGTTATCCTCGTTTTCGTTGCGGTGATTGGCGTGGTAAATCACGTTCAGAAAAGTCAACCCGGCTTGCATATCGGTCACGTCGGGCGGAAAATCAGCGTGTTCAACAATGCTCATGCCAATCGAGACAAAGTTGAACATATTGGAACTGGCCCCTTCCGACATTTCGCGGAACAGGTCTAGAAACGGCTGCAACCGGTACCATTCGTCGAGCTTTACTTCGGGGATCGCGTGTTTTTCCAGCAGCGGGGTCAGGTCTTCCTGCATCCCGCCGATGATACCCGCCATCAGCAGCCCGCTCGCCATCGTATCCGGTAATGAAGCTGTGTACAGTGGCATAAAGTTCCCTCCTCAAAGTGGCCCATATTTTACCCGCAGCGAGACTATATTGAAAAAACATGAACCAAAAACGTATGAAATTCCCTGAATTTATTCTACGACAATTCTTCTGTAAAAAGCAACAGGCCGCGAAAACCTCACGCTTGCGCTTATCCGCGCGCCTAGCCACATGACACAAAGTGAGATTACCCTGCTCGCGCGCGCCAAACAAACGGCCCCCGCGCAATCTCTTCACGCGGGGGCCGCCCACTAAAGCGTATCTTACCGGACTCTCGCGCGGTTACGGCGCGGCATACGTGATGCTCGCGGCGATGGCGAACAGTTCGGCCTCGTGTTCGGCGAACTCGCCCTGGTACGCGGCCAGGAAGACCAGCACCGGCTCGCCGTCTTCGGTTTCAAACGCCAGCGCCGCGCCCTGCTGCTCGCTCTCGGTGAGCGTGACATACGGCACGGTGACGCCGTTCAACTCGGTTTCGCCCATCTCGTCAAACACGATGGTGCTGCCCCGCTGGTTCAGCAGCGTGATAAACGTGTTCAGCAGCGCTTCAGGCGTCTCGGACTGCGGAAGCTGCGCCATGAACGCCGGGTCGAAGACCAGCAGGCCGTAGTCGCCGGATAGGAAGCCCTCGTCACCTTCCAGCGCGCGGGCGCGGTTGGCGGTCTGGACGAGGCCCTGCGCCGCGTCCTCGACCACGACCCAGCCCGCCGGGTGATCGAAGC
>CAZMNL010000157.1:0-6899 GCA_964567525.1 uncultured Anaerolineaceae bacterium | reverse complement strand
GGTGGGGCGGTGGTGGTGGGCGATGGTGACGGTGACGGTGACGGTGACGGCGGGGGCGACGGCGACGGTGACGGCGACTGTGACGGTGATGGGGGCGCGGCGCGGGTAGGTGTTGCCTGTGTAGGGGTAGGGCGTTCGCTCACCGGCAGTATGATCAGCGCACCAGGGGCTACCGGAGCGTCAGGGGGAGCCAGCGCCGTTCCCAGCACGCCGGGGGTTGGGGTGTCTTCAAGCGTTGCGATGACTGACTGTGGCAGTTTAGCGGCTTGATCCGGGTGAATCAACCGCCAGGCCAGCAGCCCCACGCCCCCTGCCAGGCAAACCAGGCCCAACAGGATGATAAGAATGCCGGTTGCCAGGGTATGCCTATGCGGTGCAGGGGACATTGCAGCGGTTACGATGCGCCGTTGTTGTGTAGAATCGCATTGAGTACCGCGCTATAGTCGCGCATCGATTCAAACACATGATCCGGGTTGTACTGGCGTAGTTCCGCCATGCTGTACGGCCCGGTGGCGACGCCAATTGTGCGTGCGTTGATGCTTGTGGCGCATAGGATGTCGCCCGGTGTGTCGCCAATGATGACAATATTTTCCGGGCGAAAGTCCCCGCCGGAGTACACCCGCGCGCGTTCCAGGGCCAGTGGGGGCAGCATGGCGCGCGTCCATCCTTCTGAGCCATAGGCCCCCGTCACGAAATCAACCGGGTCATAATCAGCGGCACGCAGCTTGATCGGCGCGAGGGTTTCCACGTTCCCCGTGACCAGCCCCATTACGACGCCGGGGTAATCGCGCAGGGCCGCGACAACTTCGGGCGCGCCCGCGCAGGATTTGACCGGGAAATTAGCGATGATGTTGGTCAGATGCCGGGCGACCGACTCAGAATGAGCGGTGAGCCGCGCGTCAATGTCGCTGACCGCGATCCCCACCGGTTCCAGCGCTTCGCGCAGAATCTCCCAGTCGGTTTTGCCCGCGAAATTCACGCGGTCCAATGCGCCGGTTGTGCCGAATACTTCTACCAGCGCGCGTTCGGTGGCGGCGCGCCCACACCCGCCGGAGTTCAGCAGCGTGCCGTCAATGTCGAATAACACCAGGTAAGGTCGTCCTGCCATTGTATCGTTATTTTCCTCGTTAAACCGCATCCAGAAAGATTATATCGCTGTTCGGAAGATTATGGGTGTGGGTGTGCCAGCGCGAATGTGACACTCATCCAGCATATGACGACATTTCACACTACTGATGGTCCCCTAAACGGTCTAAACTCTTGGCGACAATGGCGGATAAAACATTCTACGTTGCCAGATTCACACGCTTGACAACGGTTCTTTCTGCTCAGTACAGTCCCTCACAACTGGCTCGTGATAATGATCACAAGCATATGACCTCCTTGATCAGGTTTGTGATCATTTTATGGGAGGAAAATAGGAGGAAGTAATGTCTGAACGCAAGATGGTGACGATTGATGGCAATACCGCTGCCTCTCAGGTAGCCCATGCCCTCAATGAGGTCATCGCAATCTATCCTATCACGCCGTCATCTTCGATGGGCGAAACGGCGGATGAGATGTCGGCTGCCGGTATGACTAATATCTGGGGCACGGTGCCGGATGTTACCGAGATGCAGTCCGAAGGTGGCGCGGCGGGTGCGGTGCATGGCGCACTGACCAGCGGCGCATTGACCACAACCTTTACAGCGTCGCAGGGTTTGATGCTGATGCTGCCCAATATGTACAAGATCGCGGGCGAACTGACGTCGACCGTGTTCCATATTGCGGCACGTTCATTGGCGGCGCAGGCGCTCTCGATCTTCGGCGATCATTCCGATGTGATGGCTGCTCGTTCAACTGGTTTTGCACAGTTGGCTTCCGGCAGCATCCAGGAAGTCCACGATTTTGCGCTGATCTCTCAGGCGGCAACGCTGGAAAGCCGCGTGCCGTTCCTGCACTTTTTCGATGGGTTCCGCAGCTCGCACGAAATTCAGAAGATCGAAGAACTGACCTTCGACGATATGCGCGCGATGATCGATGACAAGTACGTCTTCGAACACCGGATGCGCGGTATGTCGCCGGATCGTCCTGTGCTGCGCGGGACCGCGCAGAACCCGGACGTATTCTTCCAGGCGCGCGAAGCGATTAACCCGTATTACAACGCGACCCCCGGTATTGTTCAGGATGTGATGGATCGCTTTGCTGATCTCGTTGGTCGCCAGTATCACCTGTTCGATTACTTCGGTGCACCGGATGCCGAGCACATCATGATCTTGATGGGTTCGGGTGCAGAAGCCGCGCACGAAACCGTCGATTATCTGGTGGCGCAGGGCGAAAAGGTCGGCCTGGTTAAGGTCCGCCTGTTCCGTCCGTTCGATATGCAAGCGTTGGTTAAACTTGTGCCCGATACGGTTAAGAAGATCGCCGTGCTGGATCGCACCAAGGAACCCGGCGCGGCGGGTGAACCGCTGTACCAGGACGTGATGACCGCTTTCGCCGAAGCTATCGCGGCGGGTGATGTGTCTTCCATGCCGGTGATTGTGGGCGGGCGTTATGGCCTCAGCTCCAAAGAATTCACCCCGGCAATGTGCAAGGCCGTGTTTGACAACCTGAGCAGCAGCAAGCCGCGCAATCACTTTACGGTTGGTATTTATGACGATCTGACCGAAACCAGCCTGGAATGGGACCCGACCTTCTCCACCGAAGGCGATGACGTGCATCGCGCGATGTTCTGGGGCCTGGGTGCGGATGGTACGGTCGGCGCGAATAAGAACTCGATCAAGATTATCGGCAAGGCGACTGATAACTATGCTCAGGGTTACTTCGTGTACGACTCGAAGAAATCTGGCGCGCGCACGATCTCGCACCTGCGTTTCAGCAAGAACCCGATCCGCAGCACATACCTGATCAACGAAGCGCAGTTTGTAGCCTGTCACAACTTCAGCTTCCTTGAGCGTTACGATATGCTCAGCGCCTTGCAGCCGGGCGGCATCTTCCTGCTGAACAGTCCTTACGGGCCGGAAGAAGTCTGGGATCGTATCCCTGTGCCGGTGCAGCAGCAGATCATCGACAAGAATGCGCGTCTCTATGTGATCGATGGTAACGAGATCGCGCGGTCGGTGGGCCTGGGTGGTCGTATCAACATCATCATGCAGGCGGCCTTCTTCAGGATTTCCGGTGTGCTGCCCGAAGACAAAGCGATGGCAATGATCGAGGCGGCAGTCGAAGATACCTACGGCCTCAAAGGTCAAAAAATCGTCGATATGAACATCAAGGCGGCGGAAATCGCGGTTGATCGCATCCACCAGGTTGAATACCCGCAAGAAGTGACCAGTGCCGTGCCGATGCGCGAGGCTGTTCCGGCCCACGCACCAAAGTTTGTGCAGGAAGTGCTCGGCGAAATCATCGCCGGGCGCGGCGACTGGCTGCCCGTCTCGGCGATGCCTGATGACGGGACCTATCCGACGGCCACCACGCAATACGAAAAGCGCAATGTGGCAACCGAAGTCCCGATTTGGGAGCCGGATATCTGCATTCAGTGCAACCAGTGCGCGTTTGTGTGCCCGCACGCCACCATTCGTATGAAGGTCTACGATGCCGAGTATGCGAACGGCAGCGCGCCGGATGGTTTCCTGTCCATGGAGGCCAAGGGCCGTGACTGGCAGGGGTTGAAGTACACCGTTCAGGTGTCCCCGTTGGACTGCACCGGCTGCGGTTTGTGCGTGGAAACCTGCCCGGCTTACGGCAAAGATGCCGACGGCAAGAAGACTGATCGCAAGGCGATCAACATGGTCCCGCTGACCGATGAAATCCGTGAGCGCGACAACGCAGGTTGGGAATATTTCCTGACCCTGCCGGAAACCGATCCTGAAACCTTCAACCGCTTCACGGTCAAAGGCTCGCAGCTTATCCGCCCGCTGTTTGAGTTCTCCGGCGCGTGTGCCGGTTGTGGCGAGACGCCTTATATCAAGCTGGCCTCGCAGCTCTTCGGCGACCGTATGATTATCGCCAACGCGACCGGCTGTTCCTCGATCTATGGTGCTAACCTGCCCACCACGCCGTATTCGGTGCGTGAAGATGGTCGCGGTCCAACGTGGTCGAACTCGCTGTTCGAAGACGCTGCCGAGTTTGGTTTGGGTATGTGCCTGACGTCGGATAAGTTATCCACATATGCGAAAGAACTGCTCGTGGGCTTCATCGAAGCGGGCACGTTCGATGCCGGCCTGCTGGCGGCTATCCGTGACGCAGACCAGAGCAGCCAGGAAGGTATCGAGGCGCAGCGCGAACGTGTCGCTCAACTCAAGGACCTGTTGGAGCAGGAAGGCACGGCGAACGCTGACCAATTGCTGAGCGTGGCCGATTACCTGGTGAAGAAATCCGTGTGGATCTTCGGCGGTGATGGTTGGGCCTACGACATCGGTTACGGTGGCCTGGATCACGTGCTGGCTTCCGGACGCAATCTGAACGTGCTGGTGCTGGATACCGGTGTGTATTCCAACACGGGCGGGCAGATGTCCAAAGCGACTCCGCGCGGCGCGGTGGCGAAGTTTGCCGCTGCTGGTAAATCGCTGCCGAAGAAGGACCTCGGTATGATCGCCATGACCTACGGTAATATCTACGTGGCACAGATCGCGTTTGGCGCGAACATGAACCAGACGGTGAAGGCGTTTGCTGAAGCAGAAGCCTACGATGGCCCGTCGCTCATCATCGCCTACTCGCCCTGCATTGCGCATGGCTACGATTTGCGTTACGGCAATGATGTTCAGACGGACGCGGTAGAATCCGGCTTCTGGCCGCTCTTCCGCTACAACCCGGACAATTCCCGCGCGGGCAAGCAACCGCTGCAACTGGATTCGAAGGCTCCCAAGACGGACCTCGAACAGTTCATGTACAAGCAGAACCGCTTCCGCATCTTGCGTAACTCCGACCCGGAACGCGCGCAAATGCTGCTGGACTCGGCGCGTAACGACGTGATCTTCCGCTGGAAGATGTACGAACAGTGGGCGCAGTTCGATATCTAGCTGCACCGGCTGTACGCCGCTGAATGGTGGATTGAATCACAACGCCCCGGATATCGTTCCGGGGCGTTATGTATATTTGCAGGCAGGGACTATCCTTGAACTTGTACCGAGTTCAAACTGGTTCGATAATTGATGCTATCCGATGATGAGCGCTATTGGAAAACAAGCAGTAAAACCATGCCCTGGCAAAAACGTTTGGCAGACCTTTTTACAATAGCACGTGGACCGCTTGCGGTGGTACTCGTGTGGGTTGGTATTGTTCAAGGCAAGGATGGCGTTCAACTGGCTTTTGTGCTGCTGCTGATCGCAGCCACACTCGACTCATTGGACGGCTATTTAGCACGCCTGAGTCGCTGTTCACAGCAAACCTGGATCGGTGCTCATGACGTGACATTTGATATCGGGTTTAGCGTGGCCCTGTTGTTGTACCTGGCTTTCGCCGGGTTTCTCTCGCCGTATTTTGTCGCGTTTCATCTGGGGTTATGGGGCTGGTTTTTGCGCGGGCAGCAGCTTAGTGGAAATTCTCTGGCCGTGCTGTTCCAGGCTCCAATGTACCTGGGCGTTACACTGGCGGCGGTGCTGCGTAACGTGAACATAATCGTTTGGATTAGCGTGTGGTCAGGTGTGGCGCTCGCGTTTGCGGCGGAACGTTTCTTTCACGTGCGGCTGCCGGCTTTTTTTCGTGACCTGGCTGAACGAATTCGCGGTAAGTGATCCGTCATGTATGGCAGAAAATTGAGCCACCGCGCCCCTCATCTTAACGATCATCAATCTTGTGCTATACGACATCAAGAGCGCAGATCAATCTGATCACTGTCTGCGGCGTAACTTTCACTCAGTAGAGGGGCGCAGCAGAACCCGCCTCAGTAGGCGCGGTATTCGTTGAGCAGCTCAACCAGTTCCGGCACGCTGACCGGTTTGACCAGGTACATATCCCCGCCGATTTCGCGGCAGCGCGCCAGGTATTCCGGCGTGTCGTAAGCCGTGATCACCACCACCGGCACATTGACCCCGTGTTGGCGCAAAATCTCGGCCATATCCAGGCCGTTCATCTCGCCCGGCAGGTGAATATCGACCAGCAGCAGGTCGGCATTCCAGGTCGTATCGCTGTCCAGCGCCGATTCGGCATCCATAAAGGTCGCCAGGTAGTCGCCGGTCGAGTGTGTTACCCGTTCGAGCAGCAGGATATTGGTGGGGTCGTCTTCGACGTAAACGATGTTCATGGTTGCTCCCGCGCAGGCGAAGTTGCCTATATGTTGATATTGCGTTTATTATACGCCAACTTTACGATAATTTACAAGGTTTAGTACACACACATTGACCTGTTCTGTACAAATAAAAACAGGTGGGGCAAGTGTGACCCCACCTGTTAGCACTGTCAAGTGACAAATGTTACTCTGCGGCGTGGATGGTAAACAGCCTGCCCGCCCCGCGCCCGAAGACCTCCGGGAAGTAGAACGCATAGGCGTGGCTGGGCATGGTCTGGTACTCACCGGGGAAGCTTGCACGAACCTGGTAAGTGTAGACATACGTGCCGCGCGGCAGGAAATCGGCGTACAGGTTGACCTGTTCGTCACGCATTTCGGTGTGATCAAACAGCCACCAGCCCCAGTACCACCGGGGATCGTAAGCCGGCGCGATCTGCGGCGGTTCGTTAAGCTGGCTGGTCGTCAGCAGCGATGTGTCCACCGGCTCGGTGCCTGCCGGGATCGGGTCTTCCAGCACGAAGTAGTAGATGTCCTGCGGCAGCGTGATTGTTACGCGCACGGTCAGCACGTCGCCGACTTCGGCTTCCGTGACCGGCGTGTTGGGGTCATCTTGCGCGTAGAACTCGCGCGAAACCGTGATGCCCCGGCTGATTGGTTTGGCCTCAGCAGCCCACAGGCGGGTTTTCAG
>CAZMNL010000156.1:0-6929 GCA_964567525.1 uncultured Anaerolineaceae bacterium | reverse complement strand
GGGTGCTTGTGCTCCGCGAGCACGCTGGCAAGGTGGGCGTGATGGTGCTGCACGCCGACTCGCGGTTCCGGTCTGCCGGACGCATAACGCGAGGCGATGTAATCCGGGTGCAGGTCGTGCGCGATGATCTGCGGCTGCACGCGGAACAGCGCGATCATGTGGTCGATGCTGTGCCGGTACGAGCGCAGCGCGTCGTAGTTCGACAGGTCGCCGATGTGCTGGCTCATGAAGGCGTGCGAGTCACGCGCGAGGCAGAACGTGTTTTTCAGTTCGCCGCCCACCGCCAGCAGCGGCGGGACTTTGAACGGCAGCGGCACGGGGTAGGGCGCATACCCGCGCGAGCGGCGCAGCGGCATGATCGCGCCGCGCGCGGTGGCTTGCTCACCGGGATGCACCGCGCGCACGACCGAATCATCGCAGCGAATGTGAATCTCGCGGTTGTGCAGCAGGAAGGCGTCCGCCAGCGGGCCGAGCCGGTCCAGCGCGTCGGCGTTGCCGGTGGCGATGGGTTCTTCGCTCAAATTGCCGCTGGTCATCACCAGCGCGGGCGGGAAGTCCGGCGCGCGTTTGAGCAGCAGGTGGTGCAGCGGCGTATAGGGCAGCATCACGCCCAACTCGCGCAGGCCGGGCGCGACCGCGTCCGCGATGGCGGTGCCGGGTCTGAGCGGCAGCAGCACGATGGGGCGTTCCGGCCCGTTGAGCGCCTGCGCCGCCGTATAGCTGACCTCGCAGAACTGCACGACCGTATCGAGGTCGGGCATCATCACGGCGAACGGCTTGGCGGGGCGGCCCTTGCGCGCCCGCAGCGTGTTGATCGTGTCCGCGTTGGTGGCGTCACACGCCAGGTGAAAACCGCCGAGTCCCTTGATCGCCAGCACGTAGCCCGCGCTGAGCAGCTCGCGCGCGGCGGCGATCTCGTCGTCGGGCAGGTCGTCCCACTGCGCCGGGACCGGGTTCACCGCGCCGGGCAGCAGTTCCAGGTGCGGGCCGCAGACCGGGCAGGCGTTGGGCTGCGCGTGAAAACGGCGATCCAGCGGGTCGTCGTATTCGCGCTGGCAGTCCGGGCACATCTCAAACGGGGCCATCGTGGTCAGCGGGCGGTCGTAGGGGATATCCTGGATGATCGTGAAGCGCGGGCCGCAGTTGGTGCAGTTGGTGAAGGGGTAGCGGTAGCGCCGGTCCGCCGGGTCGAAAATCTCGCCCAGGCAGTCGTCACAGGTCGCCATATCGGGCGAGATCGGCTGGTACGCGCCCGCAATCGCCGCGCTGTGCTGAATCTCGAAGCGCGTACAGCCGTTGGCGGGGATGTTCTGCACGGTCACGTCTTCGATGCGCGAGAGCGGCGGGGCTTCCGCCGTGATCGCGTTGACGAAGTCGTTCAGCACGTCCGGTGCGCCCTCGACTTCGATATCTACGCCCGCCGAGGTGTTGCGCACCCAGCCGTGCAGGTCGAGCCGTGTCGCCAGCCCGTAGATGAACGGGCGGAAGCCGACTCCCTGGACGACGCCGGTCACGTGGACGCGGCGGGCGGCGATGGCGTTACCGGTCACGCGGTTTTACTGCTCCGTGACTCGGTGGTTTCCTTGATCTTGGCGCGCAGCCAGTCCAGCCACGCGGGGAAACCCTCACCGGTGCGGCAGGACACCGGGAAGAACGCGAGGCCCGGATTGAGCGCCTCAACCCCCCGGCGGAAGTAGTCCACGTCGAATTCGAAGTATTCGGCAACATCCATCTTGTTCAGTAGCAGCACGTCCGCGCCCTTGAACATCGACGGGTACTTATAGGGCTTGTCGTGGCCTTCCGGCACGCTGGCGATCACGACGTTGTAATCAACGCCGAGATCGAAGGCCGCCGGACAGATCAGGTTGCCGACGTTTTCGACGATCAGCAGGTCGATATCGTCCAGCTTCATCGAGGGCAGGGCGCTAAAGACCATGTTGGCATCCAGGTGGCACTGGCCCCCGGTGTTGATCAGAGAAACGGGAATACCCATCGCGGCGAGTTCTTCCAGGTCGATCTCGACGATGTCGCCGTCCATCACGCCGATGCGCGTTTCGTCCTTGAGCGCTTCCACCGTCTTAAGGATCACGCTGGTCTTGCCGCCGCCGGGCGAGGCCATGAAGTTCAGCGCGACGATGTTCTGCCCGGTCAGCTTGCCGCGAATCTCGTTGGCGAGCAGGTCGTTTTCGTTCAGAATTTTCGTGACGACAGGGATTTTCTGAGTCATAGGGTTGCGGTCCGTCCTTTTGGGTTTGTGTGAGCAGCGAACCGGGGTAGGGATGCGTATTACAATACGCCCCTACTGGCCCGGCTCCGGTGTCTCTTTCAGGTCTACGTCGATGCTCTCGATGAAAAACTCGTCCCCGCCTGCGACAATGACCTTTGTTCCGCCGCAGTTGGGGCAGGTGTAATCTTGCTGGTTGAGCGGGAACTCGTGACCGCAGTCGTTGCAATGCAGTTTAGCGGGCACGCGCTTAAAGTTCAGGTGCGCGCCGTGCGCGATGGTCCCTTCGCTCATCATGTCCCAGTAGAACTGCACGGATTCGTCTACGATGCTGCTGAGCTGGCCGATCACGAGATTGATCTCTTTGATGCGCACGGCCCCGGCTTCTTCGGCGTGGTGCAGCACAATGCTTAAAATACTCTGGGTGACGCCCAATTCGTGCATGACGCAGCCTTTCGAACTGGATTTATTTTATCGGCATCATGTTAATTTTAGCACAAACGCCCGGTGCGTATAGATGCTTTTTGCGATGCCAAAAGGGGTGCATTTGTACTATGCGAGTCGTTAGTAAACAGTTTTCAGTAGTCAGTAGAGGCACAATTGCCGCACGCGATAGGGGCTGCCCTTAACTGACAACTGACGACTCTCTAAAACCCCTGGTAAATCCACTGGGGCGACGAGTCGGCGGTGACGATGTAGACCAGCGTCACGATCAGCACCAGCAGCAGCGCGAAGACGTTCTCGCGGCTGAAGATGTGGCGCAGCAGGTTCTTAATCAGCGTCATGATTAATCGCTCCCGTTGGTTTGCTTGAGCACCTCATGCAGGAACTTTTCGCGGTTGGCGGCGCGCGCGATTTTACCGCTGGAGGTCTTCAGCAGCCACCGGGGGCCGGTGAGGTACACGTAGCGCGCCATCACGTCGCTGGACTGCGCGATCCGTGCGCGAATCTCGCTGGCGATCTGTTTGTGCGCGGCGGGGTCGTCGTCGTCCACTTCGGCGATCACGGCGATATCTTCCGTGCCGAGCGAGTCGTTAAACACGCCGAACGCGACCACGCGGCCCGGATGTACGCCGGGGACCGCATTCACCAGGGTTTCGATATCCTGCGGATAGACGTTTTTACCCCCGACGATGATCAGGTCTTTCTGCCGCCCGGTGATGTACAGTTCGCCGCCCGCGAGATAGCCCAGGTCGCCGGTGAAGTACCAGCCGTCTTGCAGAGCGTCGGCGGTGGCGTCCGCGCGGTGATAGTAACCGGAGAGCATACAGTCGGAGCGCAGCGCGATCTCACCGACGTGCCGATCGGGGAGTGTGTTCCGCGCCGCGTCCACGATGCGAAGTTCGGTATTCGGGATCGGTGCGCCGCAGGACACCATCGTGATCGCCGGGCGGTCGGAGTCCGGCGCGGCGGGCTGCGCGAAACGCTGCGTCATGAGCGTATCGCGGTCGATCACGTCCAACGCGGGCGGTCGGTCGAGCGCGCTCTGTGTCACGGCGAAGGTGTTTTCGGCCATCGCGTAGCAGGTGTGCAGCGTGCGCGGGTCGAGTCCGTAGGCTGTGTAGCGCTCGGCAAACGTGGCGTGGCTGTCCGCGCGCACCGGCTCCGAACAGTTGATAAAGGCGCGCATACTGCCCAGGTGCAGCCCGTCCAGCGCGGATTTACGCACGCGCGTTGCCATGAAGTTATACGCGAAGTTCGGCAGCCAGCACAGCGTCCCGTTGTGTTCCTGGATGGCGCGCAGCAGGGCCAGCGGCTCGCGTATCCAGTGGAAGGGGGACATCAGCACCAGCGGGAGGCCCTGCACGATGGGCATGATGAACCCGGCGATCAGGCCCATGTCGTGATACAGCGGCAGCCACGAGACGATCACGTCATCCGGCGCGAGGTTGATCGCGGCGCTGTAGGCGGCGACCTGGTTGAGTACCGCGCCGTGCGAGAGCATCACGCCTTTTTGCAGGCCGGTGCTGCCGGAGGAATGCTGCAAAAACGCGGTATCGCCCGGCGCTGACGGCGCGCGATCCAGGTAATCGGCGAGCTGGCCTTGCGGTTGCAGGTCGTCCACGTCGAGGATCGCGCCGAGGGTGTCGATCCCGGCGAGATGGTGTTCCAGCGCGGGCCGCTGTTCGCGGTAGGTGATCACGGCTTTGACCGCCGAGAGCGCGACCAGTTGGCGCACGCTGTCGTAGTAGTGGCTGGGGTCGAGCTTGGGCGTCAGGAACGGCATGATCGACGGGACCGCGCCGAGCAGCATCGCGCCCCAAAAGCTGTAGAGCACGTCCGCGCCGTGCTGCAAGACCAGCACGACGAGGTCGCCCCGCTGCACGCCCGCCTTTTCGAGCGCGCGGGCATAGCGGGCGGCCTGCTCAAAAAAGGCGCGGTAGGTGATCGCATGGCTGCCGTCAGGCGTGATCAGCGTGACGGCGGTAGTATCAGCGGAGTCGGTGGCGAGCCGGGCGGCGCAGGCGATCAGCGTCTCCGGCTTGCTGTCCAGGCGCACGGGTAATCGTTGGATGTTGGGCATGACATAACCTGTGGTGCGATGTTTGAGTCCGGCCAGCCAGCGCGCGACAGCCGCGCACTGGTAGGGCGAGTATAGCGCGTCGTGCAGGTTCCCTAAAAAAATTGCACGAATCTCGTGTAAGACACTGTTGAGATTTAACCAAAACAGGGTAAGCTAAGCTTGTATTGGCAGTCAGAAGGGAACAAACGGCATGGATCAGGATTCAACCGCACTGAGCCAGACACGTTCGCGCGAGATCTGGAACCAGGCACGCCGCCGCGTATTCTGGGAACGTCTTTCGGCTACGCTGGGTTTGAACCGCCAGCCGACAACGCTGTTGTCGTTTGACGAAGTTCAGCAAAAGCTGCGGCTGCACCAAAGCGCATACGATGGTTTGCAGCAGGTACCCGTCTACCAGATCGTGGGCAGCGTGGGCCGCTATCATGACTTTTCCCGCACGTTTCTGCCGCTGGTCGAAAGTGACAGCGCCCGCTGGCAGCGCGTGGCGGAGCTACAGATCGAATCCGGATTACCACCGATTGAACTCTACAAGGTGGGCGACGCCTACTTTGTGAAGGATGGCAATCACCGCGTCTCGGTGGCGCGCCAGTTGGGGATGCCGACGATTGAGGCGTATGTCTGGGAATACCAGACACCCACCGGCGGCATCAGCGCCCAGGGCGACGTGGACGAGTTGATCGTCAAGGCCGAATACCGCGCCTTCCTGGATCGTACCCGGTTGGACGTGATCCGGCCCGAATCGGAGTTTATCCTCACCGAGCCGGGCATGTATCCCGCGCTGGAACTGGAAATCGAGCTTTACCGCGAAAACCTGGAACGCATCGACAAAGAGCCGCGCAGCTATCAGGATGCGGCGGCGGCGTGGTATGACCTGGTGTATTCGCTGGCGGTGGAGATCATCCGCGACTCGGATGCGCTGAAACACTTCCCCGGTCGTACCGAGGCCGACCTGTACGTGTGGGTGGCGCGGCATCGTAAGGAACTTTCCGAGCGTTACGGCAGGTCGATATCACTGCGGGACGCGGTCGCGCAGATCACCGAGCAGCAGCAGCGGCCCGGTCCGGTCGAGCGCGTGGTGCAGTCGGCGGCGCGGCTGGTCCAGACGTTGTCGCCGGATCGCCCGGTGGACGAGGCCGAGTCATTCATCGTGCCGCCGCCGGAGAGCGAGCCGCTGGGTAAGCTGCTGGCGCAAATGGGCAGCACGTCGCACACGATGGCGTACCAGGGGCAGCGCGGCAACGACTGGCGCGCGTGGCGGCACGAACTGCGCCAGAAGGTGATCGACCTGCTGGGCATGGCGATCACTTCGACGCCGAACATCGTGATCGAAGAACAGCGTACCGACCTGATCAGCGGGGTGAAGCGTACCAGGCTGCTGCTGGAAGCGCCCGACGGCGTGATGCTGCCTGCCTACCTGATGCACCCGGTCGATATCGACAAGCCGCTGCCGGGGCTGCTGATCTATCCGGGACATGGCACGATTGCGCAGACCGCCGGGATCGAAAACAGCGCGCACCGTTCGAACGCGCTGGCGCTGGCGCAGGCCGGTTTTGTCACGCTGACGTTTGAAATGCGCGGCATGGGCGAACTGGGGCAGGTCGATCACGGGTCGCTGGACGCTATCGCGCGGCTGATGGGGCGTTCGTGGTTGGGGATCACGCTGCAAGACGGTTTCCGCGCGCTGGATTACCTGCAATCGCTGCCGGAAGTCATGCCCGATCATATCGGGGTGGCGGGCTTCGGGTTGGGGGGCGGGCTGGCGCTGTATACGGCGGCGCTGGATGAGCGTGTGCGCGTCTCGGTGGTGCAGAGCTTCCTGGGTGGCGGCATCGACCCGCTGAACACGAATATTCACGGCTGTGATTTCATTCCGGGGTTGTGGCAGTACGCGCACGTGGCCGACGTGGCGCGCCTGATCGCGCCGCGCCCGGTGCTGTACGTCTATCCCAACGGGCGGGCGACGACGCGCGTCGCGCAGGCGTGGTTTAACCGCACGCGCCCGATGTACGAAATCTTTAGCTGCCCGGACCGGACCAACTTCGTACTGATGAACGACGGCGCGCGCTTTTACCGCGTGGTGACGCGCAACTGGTTTGACCGCTGGCTGAGCGAGGAACACGATACCAGCGTGCTGCTGTGGGCACCGCGCGAGTAAGCGATAAACGGTGAGTTATAAGCTGC
>CAZMNL010000155.1:0-6982 GCA_964567525.1 uncultured Anaerolineaceae bacterium | reverse complement strand
TGCCAGCCGAAATCCTCCGCGATCTGCGTCAGGTCCACGTAGTAGCCGGGCGGGACGGTGCTTTTCAGCCGTCCGCCTTGCTCGTAGTCCTGCACATCGCCCGCGCCGCGCGCGGTGAAGTCCCAGGGCATGTGACGCAGCGGCTCGCCGAGCGCGCCGTTTTGCGCGTCCGCCACCACGCGCACGTAGACGCGCCAGTAAATGTTGATGTCGCGGTCTTCGCGCACGATCTCGATAGGGGCGGGCGGCCCGGCGTAGATCAGGTTGCGGTCAAAGGCGATGGCGCGCCCGGTGTAGTGCCAGTTTTCGCGCGGCTCGCCGGGTTCCGGCGGGCGGTCACGCATCCAGAAGGCATCTTCCAGCGTCCCCAGGAAGTCATAGCCCGTTTTTTCCAGCACGCGCGCGCGCAGCGCTTCAAACGAGTCGTTCACACGGTCGATCAGGTAGGGCTGCGGCACGATGACGTTATTCAGCGGGGCCAGCCCGTACAGCCCGTTGGCTTTGATGCTGGCGGTTTCTTCGTACAGCGGTGCGGCGATCTCGGCGCTGGCGGGCACGCCGCCACTGGCAACAAACGGTGCGGGTAGCTCGGTGACGGTCCAGTCGGGATCGGTGGCGGTGTGGTTGAGCAGTTGGGCGCTGGTCGCACCGCCGAAGTTGCCGATGGTCCCGGCGAGAATTTGCGTCTGGCGCGTGATCTGCCCGATATCGAGCATGTAGGCGATGCTGCCGTCGTTGGGTGCCCAGGCGGGCATCCGGCCCCGCCCGACCAATAAGGGCGTGGCCTGGGGCTGGCTCGCAGGTTTGACATAAACGGCCTCTACGCCGTCCACCACCGCGCTGTAAGCGATGCTGCTGCCGTCGCTGCTCCACCTGGGGTAGTTTTCGTTGATGTCGGGCGTGTTGGTCAGGTTGATGGCCTGGGCGTCGCCGCCGTCGGCATCCAGGCTGAGCAGGTAAATATCCTGGTTGCCATTGCGCCAACTGGTGAAGACAATCGCGCGCCCGTCGCCCGGTTTCCAGTCCGGCTCGATATCCGGACCGGGTGCGAAGGTGGCACGCAGCGCGCCCTCGCTGGCGGCGCGGGCCGGGTCGCTGTTGATGATGTAGATATCGAGGTCCTGGGTATCGCTGTTGTAGCCCTCGTAGGCGATATATGCCCCGTCGGGACTCCATGTGGGCGCGCCTTCGAAACCGGGCGTATAGGTCAGGCGCGAGATTGTGCCGGTGGCGATCTCCAGCACGTAGAGTTCCCAGTTCCCCTCGCGGTTGCTGGCAAAGGCGATCCGCGATCCATCCGGACTCCAGGCCGGATCGCGTTCGTCGGCGGGGCTGTTGGTCAGCCGCAGCGGGCCGCTTTGCCCGACGCTGATCGCCCACAGGTCATCCTGGCCGTTTTCGCGCAGCGCAAAGACCAGGCTGCCGCCCACGCGCAGCGGGTCGGGGACCGGGGTGGGAGTCGGTTCTTCAGTCGGGAAGATCGCGGTCGGGACGGCGGTATTTTGCGCCTGGGGCCAGAGTCCGCCGCCGGATGCGGGCAGCGTGGGATCGTCGTTCTGGGTGGTTTGCAGCACCACGACGGTCAGCAGGACCAGCAAGAGCAGCACAGCGAAGGCGCTGAGCGCGCGATTCTGCGCCAGCAGCGGGTCGCGCACGATGGCGGGCTTCATGTCCGCTTCGGCGGCGCGCTGTGCCATGCGTTCCTGGTGGGCCTGCGAGCTGGCTTCGACGGCGGACTGCGTGGTGCGGGCCGTGCCGACGACGGTCGTCGCGGAGACTTTCGCCACGCCGCGCACCCCCCGGAAGACCAACACAAACAGGCCGATGATCCCGCCGATGATCGCGTACAGGCCGCGTTTGAGCAGCGTGGCCTGTTCGACGGTCGCCATAGCAAACCATGCAGCCACACGCAAGGCGGCATTCCCCAGCCGGTCGGTGATGCGGAACGCGCGAACTAGCATAACGACAAACCCCGTCCGTAGACCCTAACCCTATTATCCAACGCTCTCGCACCGGATTGTACAGAAAAAGCACAGGGGGGGCAAGCTTTCAGCGATCAGCTTTAAGCTGTCAGCGAAAGGGTGTAATGCCCAGTTTATTGATATTGTGTTTGCCGATGATGTCTGAAGAGCATTGATTGGGTGGTGAGCATGTTATTGGATGTGTCTGCGATGCGTGGGAAAATTCCAACCGGTTTCGGGTTATAATGTTGCTAAACTGGTTGCTGTTAGTGAGGAAGGCCTGATGTTTAGCTCAAATCAAAACCATAAACCGCTTTCAATCTTCATTGCCTATAGTCGCGAAGATTATATGGCTATGCGACGTGTGCGAGACTGGCTTCGTGCTGCGGGATTTGATGCATGGACCGATGAAGATTTGTCGATCGGAACAATTGATTGGCAACGTCATGTACAACGAAGAATCGAAGATGCGGATTACATGTTGGTTTTGCTCTCTCCAGATGCTCGTCGTTCTTTTTGGGTTCAAGCCGAACTCGGATATGCAAGCGTGCAAGGTGTCAGCGTGTTGCCATTGCTCGTTCGTGGTTCCATAGAAGATTCGCGCCCCACTAATTTAGTCGCAATGAATGTTGTTGACGTGACGGAGAATTTTGAAGCCGCCTTAGCTGATTTGTTTATGAAGCTGAATCAAGGCAAATCTGCTGATGTCCGTGATGATGTTGTTGACGAGCCTGTCGTTGTTCCCCAGAAGCCATGGCGTCATGAAGTTTTTATTAGTTACAGTCGTGATGATATGGCGATAATGCACAAAGTCAAAGATGCGCTTGTTGCTGAGGATTTGCGTGTGTGGTCTGACGAAACGTTGCGGATAGGGACAACGGCCTGGCCTAGTGAAATCGCTGACGCGATTTTGGATGCAAGGTGTCTGGTTGGCATAATGTCACCAGATGCAAAAAGCTCGGATTGGGTTCTAGAAGAATTGAACTATGCACGTATTCATGACCGGAGACTATTTCTCCTATTGGCAAGAGGCGACTTGAAGACATCGATACCGTTTGGATATACACGCTATCAACATGCGGATATTCAGGAAGATTTTGTAACCGGTATGCGTAGGGCAATCGCCGACATTAAACTTCTTCTGAAAAATTAGGGCAAGAGCTTCTCATCAGCACGTCCCTTACAGCCCCAGTTCCCGGCTGAACGCGAACAGCGCCGCGTAGCCGCCGGTGTGCCAGAACAGCACGCGCTGACCGGTGGTGAAGTGTCCTTGCCGGATCAGATCGACCAGCCCGGCGAGCGCCCGCCCGGTATACACCGGGTCCACCAGGATACCTTCGGTGCGCGCCAGCAGCCGGATCGCGTCGCGTTCGGCGTCACCGATCACGGCGTAGCCGCCGCCGGTGTAAGCGTCGTTGACCTGCACGGCGGCGGGATCGGGCTGCCAATCCAGGCCGAGCACCTGCGCGCCGCCGGTCGCCAGCGCGATCACGTCGGCGGCGAGATCGGCGGCGGGGCGGTCCACGCTGATACCGAGCAGCGCGACTTCCGGCGCGAGTCCGGTGAGGTGCGCGCCGAGCAGCATTCCCGCCTGTGTGCCGCCGGATGAGGTGGCGAAAACGTGCGCGTCAAAGGGGAACAGGCCGCGTTCCTGCGCGGTGAACTCACGCATGGCGGCGGCATAACCAAGCAGCCCGTAAGCGTTCGAGCCGCCGTAAGGGACCACGTAGGGGCGGCGTCCGGCGGCGGTGAGTGTTGCGGAAACCTCGTTGAGCGTCTCGGTATAGGGCGCGCGTTCGCCGGTCCAGTGGATGGCCGCGCCGAGCAGGTGCGAGATCAGCAGGTTGCCGGTGAATGCGGCGGGCGGCTCGCCGCCGGGCGTGTACAGCACGAGGTGCGCATCCAGGCCGCAGCGCGCGGCGGCGGCGGCGGTTTGCCGCGCGTGGTTGGACTGCGTGGACCCGGCGGTGATCACGCAGTCGGCCTCGGCTTCGAGCGCCTGGGCGATCAGGTATTCGAGCTTGCGTGCCTTGTTGCCGCCGGTGGCGAGGCCGGTCTGGTCGTCGCGCTTGATCCACAGTTCCGGCCCGCCGAGGTGGGCGGTCAGGTGGGGCAGCGGCTCAATGGGCGTGGGCAGGTGCGCGAGCGCAGTTCGCGGCAGGGCATCCAGTAGGGTGAAGGGGTTCAGGCTCATCGTTTATAATCTCGCGTATGGGTTAGCATCCTTGTCTATCGTCCCAGTATACTCAAACAAACGGCGGTATGCATTGAGGTGAGTAAATTATGACAGAATTGAAACTTCCTGCGCCGGAAACCGGCGGGATCGTGATGTTGATCAGTGGAGCGCGGCAGGTGGGCAAAACCACGCTGCTGAGCGCGGTACGGGCGGCGGCATTGGCGCGCGGGCTGACGGTGGGGGGCTTTCTCTCGGTGGCGCGGTTTGTCGATGGTGTCAAGGACGGGATCGACCTGTTGGACGCGGCGACCGGCGCGGTGCTGCCGCTGGCGACTTACCAGGACCAGACGCACGGCGCAAGCGAGATCGTCGTCACCGGGCATTACGTCTTTAACCCGGACGCGCTGGACGCTGGTCTGCGCTTTGCGGAAGCGGGCAGGGCTGCCGGTGTGTACTTTGTGGACGAACTCGGCCCGCTGGAACTCACGCGCGGGGCGGGCTGGGCGGCGGTGATTCCGCTGGTACGGGCGCGGGCGTTCGGGGTGGCGTTCGTCACGGTGCGCCCGGAGTTGATCGACGTGGCGCGCGCGCAGATGGCCCTGGGGCCGGATGCCCCCGTGATCATGGTCGAGACGAGGAACCGGGACGCGCTGGCGGCGCAGCTTGCCGCGTGGACTGCGCGCCGCACGCCGCGTTAAGTGCTGATTACATGTCGATGACCATGCCGCCGCGCTTGTTTTTATGATCGTTTTCGTCGTCGTGGACGCCCAGCACGCCTTCCAGAATGCCGGAGACGATGCTGACCACGAAACCGCCCAGAATCGCCCAGCCGAAGGTGTCCACCTCGAAGCGACTGCCGGCCACGCGGTCGGTGAGCAGCAGCATCACGCCATTGATCACCAGCGTGAACAGCCCCAGCGTGAGGATGATCAGCGGGCAGCTTAGCAGCACGAACAGCGGTTTGAACAGTGCGTTGAGGAACCCGAAGATCAGGGCGATGAGCAGCAGGGTTGTGATCGCGTTGTCGGCGGTGTGGATGCCGGGCAGAATTGCAGCAGCGACAGTCAGTGCTGCCGCATTGACGATCAGGCGGATGAAAAATGCGCGCATGAGAGTGACTCCGTAAGAAAATTAACCCCGTGTTTTCCAGAGTCTACCGGCTTGGCGCGCGATGGTCGAATCTGGCGGGTGCATTCCAATTCCGGGGCAAAAAGATACACCACAGAGTACACGGAGGACACAGAGATTTTTAAGGGAAAAAAAAGAGACTGCCAGAGGGTATCTGTTCCGTGAACGGGGCCGCAAACAGTCCGGTGTTTTCTCAGGGGTTTCTCCAATAATTTCTCCGTGATCTCTGTGGTAAAAAATTCTGCCCCCATTCTGGAATGCCCCCAATCCTGCGCTAACCGGCTTTCAGGTCGTCGATCACGGCTTGCAGTTCGCGGATCGCCACGTCCAGCCCGTAGGCCACGCCGGTCCAGTAGCCTTCGGGGTAGGGACGGCACTCGCGCAGGGAGGCGTGCGGGCCTTCGTCGCGCTCGCGCGCCGAGTCCGCCAGCTTGCGCCACGCGGCGATTTGGGCTTCCAGGCGTTCGATCAGGGCGCTGCTGGTTTGATCGGTGATACGGTTGAACAGTTTCATGCTGAATTTCACAAACTCCGGCGGTACCCTCTGTCAGTCGGTGGGAAGACTGCTGAACACGTTTGCGACAGGCACGGAGAAGCCCGGCAGCACGTCGCCCCCGGTGAGCGTGTCGCCCTCGCGCAGCAGATGCGCGGTCGATGTGCCGGGCGTGTAGACCGTGATCATGCGCGTCTGGGGATAGATCACCCAGATCAGGCGTGTACCCGCATCAAGATAATCGTTGATTTTCGCCTGAATATCCCCCGCCCGGTCGCCGGGTGAGACGATCTCGACGGCAAGATCGGGCGGTCCGCTGATATAGCTGTCCGCCGCCTGGGATGCCGCGCGTATCCTGGTGATGAAGCTGACATCCAGCGCGCGCACGGTGGGCGGATCGTCGCTCAAACGGAATCCCGTTTCTGCGCCGTAAGTTTCACCAAGATCGTGTTCTTGCACAAATGCGAGAATCATCGCGCCGAGCATCAGCGCGATCAGGCCGTGCGCGCGTCCTGTCGGTGACATTTCGACCGGCACACCTTTCACCAGCTCGACGTGTTTGGCGTGGCCGTATTCGTCGAGAAACTGCTCAAGTGTATACAACTGCGTCTGTACGGGCATACGATATCCCCGTCATAGTCTAGTTTGTCTATCCTGATTATACACGCACTCCGGCGCACATGTTTACCCGGCGGTTTCGGCGGCGCGCTCGAAGCGCCCGAAGTTGTAGTAGGCGGCGCACGCGCCCTCGGATGACACCATCGGCGCGCCGAGCGGTTTACGCGGCGTGCATTCCTTGCCGAAGGCCGGGCACTGGTTGGGCTTCATCACGCCCTTGAGCACCTCGCCCGCGTGGCACAGCGGCGACTCCTGCGTCTGGATGTGGCCGACGGCGAAACGCTGCGCGGCGTCGTAGGCGTGGTAGTCCGCGCGAAGCTGCCACCCGCTGCCGGGAATATTGCCGATGCCGCGCCAGTTGCGGTCGCATTCCTCGAACACGGTGTTGATGATCTGCATGGCGGGCTGGTTGCCACCCTCAACCACGACGCGCGCGTAGGCATTTTCCACCTCGGCACGGCCTTCCTCAAGCTGCTTAAGCGTCATCTGGATGCCGCGCGCGATATCCAGCGGCTCGAAGCCGGTGACGACCATCGGCACGTTGTAGCGTTCCACCAGCGGGTGATATTCCCAGTAGCCCATCACGGCGCAGACGTGGCCCGCCAG